>JBEPUG010000012.1:0-32800 GCA_041691695.1 Flavobacteriales bacterium | reverse complement strand
ATTTCTCCTTCATGTTGACTTGGAATGTTGTCAACGTATTTCAGGCTTAGACAGGGGCTGAACCTGTGAGGTCCTGCGGCTCTGCGGCGTCGTGCTTTCAGCTTGGGTCACTGCCTGCTGAGCGTTATAGGTGATAGGTTATAGGTGATAGGTGATAGGCGCTACCAACTGCCGCTGCCTACTGCTACTGCAACTGCCGCTGCCGCTGCCGCTGCCGCTGGAAACTGCACCAAGGTAAAAGGCAATCACGACCAAGCTACGAACGGCTGACAACGAGCAACCGACAACTGATAACCAATCCAGGTCACCGCGACTAGAAACGCGCTATCACCTTCAGATTGATCCGCCTCGGAGTGAGGTATTCGGGGATCCCGTAGTAACGGCCTTGCACATCCTGGATCCACGTGTAGCTCACCACATTGTTGAGGTTGATCAGGTTGAATACTTCCAAGGAGACCCAGAGGTCCTTGATGTGGCGAAGGCCATTGGTCTTTTGTTGCCCGGGTGCGCCAAGCAACTGTTTGCTGAAGCCGATGTCAACGCGGCGATAGAGGGTGGATCGTAGGGTATCCGCATAGTATTCGGTGTTCGGCGGGCCGTAGGGGACGCTGGTTCCAAAAACGAGGTTCATGTGGACCTTGAAGGTGGGCCAACGCGGCATCTCGTCCTGGAAGAACATCGCGAAGCTCACGCGTTGGTCCGTTGGGCGCGGGATGTAACCGGCATTCACACGAACGCTGTCCACCGGTGTGCGATCCTGCGTGTCGATGGCATCTGTTCGCTGCCCTTGCGCATTGTAGGTGTGATAGTAGTAATCACCGGTGATGTTATAGGCGGTCTGCATCACCGAGAGCGAGGCCCAAGACTGCACGCCGGGAATGAACTCGCCATTGAGCTTCGTATCGAGGCCCACGGCATAGCCTTTTGCGTCGTTCACGGCAGCGTATTGGATCTGCACGTTGTTCAACTCATAGGGGTTCAGGTCGCTCAACAACTTGTAGTAGGCCTCGGCGGTGAACTTGAAGGGGCGCTGCCACATCTTGAACTGGCGGTCCATGCCGAGGATGAAGTGAATGCTGCGCTGCGCTAGCACATCCGGATTGAGTACTCCTTGTGGATCCCGCAGTTCACGGTAGAATGGGGGTTGGTAGTAGTACCCTGTGGCAAACCAGAAGCTGTAGTCGCGTGTCAGGGTGTCGCCGGGTGCGACGATCTTGCGCCATCCGGGATGGAAGGCGATCCGTGCGCGAGGGCTGATCACGGTCTGTCCGTTGTAGTTCCAATTCTGCCCGCGCACCCCGGCTACAAGCGACCAAGAGCGGCGCCGTTGTTTCCATTCCCACGCATTCTGCACATAGGCATTGCTGCGCAGGCTTTGCAGAGCGATGTTGCTCTTCACGCTGTTGTTCAAGGCCAAGGTGTCGCCGTTGCCCTTGGGAATACTGTATCCGGCGCTGTCCACCATGTACCATTCATTGAGGTGGTCTGCGATCGTTTCGCTGCGCACTTCCGCGCCCCATTGCAAGGTCTTGCCATGGCCGTAAGTCAAGGATCCCTTGTGCGTGGCGCTGATCACGGTGGCCTGTAGGTCATCCCGGGCGTGATCCAGATATCCCCCGATGCCCAGGTCACGCACCACCTTGCCGAACTGGTCGCTGCCCAGGTCGCGGTCCAGTTCCCCCAGCCGGTATTCGCCGAGGATGTCCATGTCCTGCGTCTCGTTCGTCCGGAAGGTGCTGCCGGTGAACTTCAGCAGCAGGTCCTTGCTGGGGCGGATATTGGCATTCAGCGCGGCGGACCAGGTCTCGTAGGCGGTCTGTTGTTTGCCATTGAAATACACGGTATAGCGCAAGGCCTGGTTGAAATTACCGAACTCCGTCTCGCGGTCCGCCGGTACCACGTCATATTGGTTCTTGGAATAGAGACCAAGGAAGCCCAGCTCCACTTTGTCCGTGAGGTCATAGGTCCAATAGCTCTGGAGGTCGGTGTACCGAGGCGTGTATTCTCCTTTTGTATCGAGCCCATTCAGCACATCGGTCAAGGTGCGGTAACGGAAGCCGGTGATCTGGCGCAAGCGCTGTTTTGCCATGGCGCTCCCCACGGTGACCGATCCACCGAGAAGGCTGGCGCTGGCGATGGCCTCGAACTCGCGCGGCCGCTTGTAGGTGATGTCCAGCACGCTGCTCATCTTATCGCCATAGCGAGGCTCCCAGCCACCGGCGCTGAAGTGCATCCGGTCGATCATGTCCGGGTTCGGAAAACTCAAACCCTCTTGCTGGCCACTGCGCGCCAAGAAGGGCCGATATACCTCAATGTCGTTCACGTAGACCAGGTTCTCGTCGAAGTTGCCGCCGCGCACGTTGTAGCCACTGCTCAATTCGTCGCGCGTCATCACTCCGAGACTGCCTTGCAGCAGGCTGTTCACATCGCCGAGCGAAGGTTGGAAATGCGACGTGCGCGCGTCGAGCTTATCGACACCAGCGTCGCGCAGGTTCTCATCCGTCACCACAACCGTGTTGATCGTAGTTGATCGGATCGTCACATCCAGATCCACATGCTCGCCGGACTTCAATTCCAGCGGCCGCTCCACGGAAGCCGCGCCGGGATAAGCGAAGCGCAGCGTGATCGACCTGCCAGCAGGGACCTCCAAGGAATAACCACCATTGGAACCGGAAGTTGTGCTGGTCGCTTCACCCACAACGACCACGCTCACATCAGGGAGCGCACGGTTCTCATCGTCACGGACGGTGCCGCTGACGGTAGCGGTCTGGGCGACCAGCAAAAGAGGAGTGAAGAGGTTCAGAAAAAGGAGGAAACGCCTCATGCAAGTGATCGTGGGGCTGCTCCGTTGGAAGCGGATCGGCCAAAGTAACGGGGAAGCATGCGGCTTAGTGCCAAGAGAGCCGACCGAAGTAAAGATCACTCGCCTTTTACCCGATGCAGCGCCTCGTCCTTCTTCACGCCCTCCCGGATCATTTCCAAGGCCTGGGCGATGCGGCGTTTGCGTGTCTCTTCCTTCTTGCCATCGGCGACCCATTCGGCGTACTCCTTCTTGCAGGAGTTGCTGAAGGCCTCCCAGTTCGCCCATGCGCTGGGGTCCTTGTGGAGCACGGTCTCTAATTCGGCATGGTGCGTATGCCCTTTGCTTTCCGTGGCGCTATCCTGCGTCTTGCCACTTTGTGTCAAGGCTTTTTTCACCAAGCTGGTGAAGGCCGCTTCATTCACTACATCCTCCTCGTGGAACTTCAAGCAACGGGAGGTCCGGTCATCGGTGACCGGCTCGAACGAAAGGCGGGAGGACTTGAGATGAGCTCCTTGCTGGAAGGTCACGCTCACCGTGGTCTTGGTGGAGCTGAAACTCAAAACAGGCACACCCGCGTGGTCGAAATGCGGAGCTTGGGAGCGCCAAGCCTCATCGATCTCCTCGGTGACGCCATGGACCAACTGGCGCAGGCGCACCATGAGTTTGCGCTGCCACGTGGGCCGGTCTGCGATGTAAAGGTTGATCTGTTCGGGAACCAACATGATGCTGCGATTATCAGGGTGCGAATATGCGGGTTGTCAGCGGACCTATTTTCCAAGTCCGATCAATACGGGATAGGAGCGATCATGGCGAAAGTCAGGGGCGCCTTCCACGCCAAAGGCTCCGCTGCCCAATGGCCAAGACCGATCCCCGTCAAAATACCCATTGCCCGTGCGGTCGTTCAACACGGTCTTTTCTTGGTAGCTGCCATCGTCCTTGAACTGGACCATCAGGGCATCCTTCGGCTTATCCACCGACTCCACTTCTTCCTTCTTCTTCCGCAGCTCTGAATTCGACGCATCGCCGTTGAAGAACACCAAGAGCGTGTTCGCGTCGGCAATGGAAAGCGCCTTGCCCGGCCCTTGGTCGGCGAAGCTCATCTCACGCGGCACCTTGGTGTACCATTTCACGGCACCCGCCTTGTCCAAGGCCATCACTTGGATGTCTCCGTTCACCCATTCGGTCTTCTCCGTCTTCTTCCCGCTGAGGTCGCTCACCGTATGCGTCTCCACGCCGGAACGGACCGTGACCACATAGATCCCTCCGTCGGTCCTAGGCCAGATGCGCTCCAAGTGCATGTTGGATTGAAGGCGTTCCACCTTCTTGACCAGCTGCATATCGAAGGGGTTGCGCGCCATGTCGCCCCATTTCATCGTCTTCGGCTCCAAGGTGATCTGGTACACGCCCACGGACTGGTTGCTGTTGGCCACCGGGTTCGAATAGATGCCTGCACAAACGATGCTGCCGTCAGCGCGGATCGCAAAGGCCGCGTCCTTGGGGAATTCCTTGCGGCTGAAATTCAGCTTGGCGGATCTCTGCCCGGTGCTGTCCAAGCGGTAGATGGTGATGTCGTAACCGGTCTTGTCCTTGGTCTTTGGGGCTGGGTCGCTCACGTTCTTGATCAGGTACCACACCGCGCCATCGTTACCGATCTGCGTCTCGAGGATCTCGTGGCTCACCATTCCGCTGTCCGGCTTCAGGGCCTTGGACCACACCGGCTTCATGTTGCCGTCCACAACCAAGGCGAACACGGGCGCATCTTTCAGCACGGTGCTGGCAGGGGAGAGGCCGATGAGCATGTGCTTGCCGTCTGGCGTCACACTGGTGCTGAGTCCCACGCCTGCACCATCCTTGAACTGGTCCGCCTTCATACCGAGGCGTTCATAGGGGATCTGGGCCACCATAGAGGATGCTTTGCCAGTGAGACTGTGCGGGTTGATCTCGTTCTGCAACACGATCAACTGCCCCTGTTTGGGGTCAGGCTTGGAGAGGATCACACGGAGCTGCTTGTTGAAGTTCTCGATCGTCTCGATGGCCACAGGGCCGATACCCCAAACGAAGGTCGGCGCGTTCTGGGAGATCTTTTCCATCTTCTCCGTGCCGAATGACTGCAGGGACCAATTCAGCTGGGATTGCGGAATGCCCCCTATCACCGGGTCGCCGTCCTTGGTGCGGAACGCCACCACAGTGCCCGCATCGCCACGCACCATTTTGGCCACACCAATACCGGCTTCCGGCTTCGTGTCAGATGGTGAGGTCACGGTGATCCTTGCATCTTGCGCCCAAGTGGTGGACAGCCTGGTCAAGGCAAAAGCGCAGAACGCGGCAAGAACTCTCATACGGGAAAAGTGCATGCTTCTGTGATCGCTTAGGAGCCGTGAAGTTAGCCGTTGTAGAGCCAAGGCGCCAGCGAACTCAAGCCCGTTCGATCACAGTGGCGTGCCCTTGACCCACTCCGATGCACATGGTACACAGGGCATAGCGCTTTCCGGTGCGTTGCAGTTCCAGCGCCGCTGTCTGCAGCAACCGGGCGCCGGTCATGCCCAAAGGATGACCCAACGCTATGCCACCGCCGTTCGGATTAAGGCGCGGGTCGTGGTCAGCTATATCCCAGGTGCGCGTGCATGCCAGTGCCTGTGCGGCGAACGCCTCGTTCAGCTCGATCACGTCCATTTGGTCCAACGTGAGTCCTGCGCGCTTCAAGGCGATCCGCGTGGCCTGCACGGGTCCAATACCCATGATCCGCGGCTCCACACCGGCCACCCCGCTGGACACGATGCGCGCCAAGGGCTTCAAGCCGTTCGCTTTCATACCTGCATCGCTCGCCACCAGCAATGCAGCAGCGCCGTCATTCAGTCCGCTGGAATTGCCCGCGGTAACGCTGCCGCCCTTGCGGAATGCGGCCCTGAGCCCGGCAAGCACTTCCAACGTGGTGTTGGGCTTGATGAATTCATCCTGCGCGAAAAAGATCGGGTCCTTCTTCCGCTGCGGAATGGGCACCGGCACGATCTCCTTCGCCAAGCGTCCTTCCTTCTGTGCAGCCGCAGCCTTTTGCTGGCTCCACAGGGCGAAACGGTCCTGATCCTCACGGGTAATGGTGCTCTTCTCCAGCAAGTTCTCCGCGGTCTCGCCCATGGCGTCGATGCCGTACTTCTCTTGCATCAATGGGTTAACGAAGCGCCAGCCGAAGCTGCTGTCGAAGAGCTGCGCATCGCGGCCATAGGGCGTGCTGGTCTTGTTCATCACCCAAGGCCCACGCGTCATGTGCTCCATGCCACCGGCGATGAAGACATCGCCCGCATTGGCTGCGATGGCCTGACCCGCGCGCACCACGCTACTCATGCCCGAAGCGCAAAGCCGGTTGATCGTCTCCCCCGGCACCGATACAGGAAGGCCCCCCAAAAGCAGCGCCATGCGCGCCACGTTGCGGTTGTCCTCACCGGCTTGGTTCGCGCAGCCCATCACAACATCGTCAATGACGGCAGGGTCCAACTCCGGATGGCGTTCCACAAGGGCCTTGATCACATGCGCGGCCAGATCGTCGGCGCGGACAGGGGAGAGGCTGCCGCCAAAGGAGCCGATGGGGGTGCGGATGGCATCGATGATGTATGCGTCTTTCATTGCCGCAAAGGTCGCGGTTGGCGGGGAACCATCGGCATCGTGACCGATCCACCTTCGGCTACATTCGCCCTGATGAACGAGGAACAACAACTCGCCGAACGCATCGTGGAGCGCATGATGGAGCATGATGCCTTCAGCCAATGGCTCGGTATTGAAGTGCTTAAGGTGTCGCCCGGTGCGTGCGTGTTGCGCATGTCAGTGCGCGCTGAGATGGACAACGGATTCAAGGTGACTCATGGCGGCATCACCTACTGCCTAGCAGACAGCGCGTTGGCCTTCGCCTCGAATTCACACGGCATCCAAGCGATGTCCATCGAAACATCCATCTCGCACACCAAACCGGTGAAGGCTGGTGATGTGCTGACGGCAACTGCCGAGGAGATGAGCCGCAGCCATCGCATCGCGGTCTACAACGTCGGTGTGGTGAATGCAGAAGGTGTCACCGTGGCGCTCTTCAAGGGCATGGTGTTCCGCACTGGAAAGCAATGGGAGGTGTGATCGGGCGAGCTCTAGAACAATTCCTTAGGCAGCACGCCTTCGTGCTCCAGCAGCCATTTCTTTCGCCAGAGCTCACCGGCATAACCCGTGAGCAGTCCGCTGGAGCCCAGCACGCGGTGGCATGGCACTACGATCAGCAGGGGATTGTCGCCACAGGCTGACCCCGCGGAGCGCGGATTGCCGCCAACGCCCTTGGCCAATTCCGCATAGGTGACGGCCTTACCGAAAGGGATCTTCAGCAATCGGTCCCATAGCTTCTTTCGGTAGTCCGATCCCACTTGATAGAGCGGCAGGTCGAACTTCTTCCGCCTTCCAGCGAAGTAGGCATCGAGTTGCGTCACGGCTTCCTTCAGGACCTTCGGCGTGCGTCCGCCGCGACCCCGCCCGGGATTCTTGAAGGCGATCTTGGTGATCCGTTCACCGTCGGATTCCACGTAGACCTTACCGATGGGGCTGGCCAATGAGGCCACATACATGGGGCCGAAAAGCTCGGGCACCTTGCGTTCTCGGGGAGGTCTCATGGGATCGGATAACTTCGGGCAAATTACGCAGGATGGCCTGGTTCACGCCCGATTTCAACCGCTTTTTCAAGGAACTCGCGGCGAACAACAACAAGGACTGGTTCGATGCCAACCGGGAACGCTATCTGACATCCGTAAAACAGCCCTTCGAGGCGTTCGTGGCGGAAGTGATCAGCCGTGTGGCGAAGCTCGATCCCCAAGTACGCATCGAACCGAAGGAAGCGATCTTCCGCATCAACAGGGACGTGCGCTTCAGCCGTGACAAGATCCCGTACAAGTTGAACCGCTCCGCCATCGTTTCACCCGCCGGTAGAAGGGACCATGGGATCCCCGGCATCTATTTCCAGATCGGCCCCGAGGCGACGGAATTCTACGGTGGCGCCTACATGCCGGACAGGGACGAAGTGCAACGGATACGGGAGCGCATCACCAAGAACCCACGGAAATTCCAGACCCTCTGCGAGGCTCCCGGTTTCGTGAAGCATTTCGGGACCATACAGGGCGAGGTGAACAAGGTGCTCCCTGCGGAATTCAAGGCCGCCTCGGTGAAGGAGCCACTGATCTTCAACAAGCAATTCTACTATGGGGCGCAACTCCCGGCGCACCTCGTTACCGATCCAAAACTGGCCGACATGCTGATGGACCATTATGCTGCCATGCAGCCGATGAACCGCTTCCTGCTGAGTTGAATGCTCCGTAATAGTCGATGAAGTTGTCGTTGTAGTCGACAAATGCAGTAAGCTTGCGGAACGATCCATCCCTTTCATGCGACATCTGTACACCACACTGCCGTTGCTCGCCTTACTGGCCGGCTGTGGCGAACATTCGACCACTACCAACATGGCTGCCACAAACCGACCGGACCTGCTGGCGTCCCATGTGGACAGCACAGTGAACCCGGGCGATGACTTCTTCGACTTCGCCAACGGCGCTTGGATCAAGGCGAATCCGATACCCAGCACGGAATCCGCATGGACAATTGGGCACCTGATCGACGAACAGCTCTACACCATCCGTCGTAGCATCAACGATACCGCGGCTGCGGCGCATGCCCCTGCGGGAACGGATCAACAGAAGATCGGAGATTTCTGGTCCACGGCGATGGACAGCGTGAAGGCGGACCGACTTGACACCACTCCGCTGGACCAACTGCTGGAACGGATCGACGGCATCAAGAGCGCTGCGGACGCCTTCGCTGTGGCTGGTGAACTCAATAGGGCCGGGGCGGACGTGTTGTATTCATTCAGCGTCTCGCAGGACAGCAAGCAGAGCGATGTGATGGCCGCCCAGCTTTGGCAAAGCGGCTTGGGCCTTCCGGACCGCGACTACTATTTCAATAGTGAAGCAGGCGTCGCGAAGAATCGGGCCGCCTATCCCGGACACATCGCGCGTATGCTTCAATTCCTAGGGCAGGATTCCGCCACGGCGGTAAAAGCTGGCGATGCCGTGATGGCCTTCGAGACCGTGCTAGCGAAGAACAGCCGCACGCTGGAAGCACAGCGCGATCCCTATACGAACTACAATAAGATGACCGTGAGTGGAAAGTTGCACTCCACTGCACCGGACATCAACTGGCGCGGATTGGCGGACACCTACGGATTGATGAAGTGCGACACCGTGATCGTGGGACAACCGGAGTTCCTCACCGCGATGGATGCCTTGGTGAAGCGCACCTCGGTGACCACGCTGAAGGACTACTTCCGCTATCATCTTCTCAGCGCCTATGCATCGAACCTCAGTACGCCGATCTACATGGAGCATTTCAATTTCTATGCGAAACAGCTGAATGGCCAATCGGAGCCGCGCCCGCGCTGGAAGCGGGTTTTGGATGAGGAGGAGGATGCCATCGGCATGGTGTTGGGGAAGCTCTTTGTAAAGGACTACTTCCCGCCGAGCACGAAGAAGCGTTATGACGATCTGGTAGAGGCCATCCGTTCAGCCTATCGCGACCGCATCAAGGATCTTGACTGGATGAGCCCCGCCACCAAGGAGAAAGCGCTGGCCAAGCTTAACAGCATGGGCAAAAAGGTCGGCTATCCCGATAAATGGAAGGACTACAGTTCGCTGAACATCGGCACGGAGAGCTATGCCGCGAACATGCTGGCCAGCAACCGTTGGCATTTCGATGACATGATGAGCAAGTGGGGCAAGCCTGTGGACCGCACCGAATGGGAGATGACACCGCAGACCTATAACGCCTACTACAATCCCAGCAACAATGAGATCGTCTTGCCCGCAGGGATCTTCATGATCCCAGGTCTCCCGGATTCACTCGCGGATGATGCCATGGTCTACGGCTACGCTGCGGCCAGCACCATCGGGCACGAGATCACTCACGGCTTCGATGATCAAGGGCGCCAGTTCGATGCCAAGGGCAACCTCCATAGCTGGTGGACCCCACAGGACAGCATCAACTTCGCGGCCCGCGCCGAGGTGATGGCCAAGCAGTTCGACGCCTATGAGCCGATCCCCGGCATCCATATCAATGGGAACGCCACGCTCGGCGAGAACATCGCGGACTTCGGTGGCATCGAACTCGGGCTGGACGCCTTCATGAAGACCGACCAGTACAAGGAAGGAAAGAAGATCGCGGGCTACACGCCACTGCAGCGCTACTTCCTCGGTTATGCCTTGGGATGGCTCGGCCACCAAAAGGAGGACCGCCTACGCAGCCGTCTGCTCAGCGATGTGCACAGCCCCGCCAAGTGGCGCGTGAACGGTCCCTTCTCCAACGTGCCGGAATTCTACCAGGCCTTCAATGTGAAGGAAGGACAGGCCATGTGGCGGCCGGATAGCCTGCGGGTGAAGATCTGGTAGAGAAGACTTTTTACAAGCGTTCTGAAATTGAAAAGGCGTCCCGAGGGACGCCTTTCCAATTTCTATTTATTGTGGACTACTGGGCTTTTCCGCTCAGCTCGATCTTCAGGATGATGTCATTGGAAAGGACCATGTCCTTCATCGTGTTCTTCCACGCCACGCCATATTTCTGACGGTCGAAGGTGAGCGATCCGGTCGCCTTCATGGAAGCGCTGTCGCCGGAAAGGACGATGTCCGTCACCTGTTCAGTGTTTGTCTTGCCGCGCACGGTCAGGTCGCCGGTGGCGGTGTTGCCGTTCACGGATGTGATCTTGAAGTGAGCAGTGGGGAAGCTGTCCACAGCGAAGAAGTCCGCGGACTTCATGTGGCCCACGAACATCGGCTGTGTGCCCTGCGAGGAACCGGGTTTCGCATAGAGGCTGTCGGTAGTGCCTATGCCTTTCAGGTCCACGGTGAATTCACCGCCGCTGATCTGGCCACCCTTCGTGCTCACTGTTCCTGCGCTGAATTTCGCGGTTCCGGTGTGCGTCATCGCGCCGATCATGGTGCTGGACCAGGCCACGTTGCTGTTCGTGGTATCTATAACATAGGTCATCTCCTTGGCATCCGAGGGTACAGGCGGGGCCGTGGGCGCAGGTTCCGGATTACTGCAGGAGGCAAGGGCCAAGGCGGCGAGAGCGAGAGGAGCAAGGAAGGCTTGTTTCATGGAGGAACGGTTTTGTTCGGGGGCGAAGGTAACCCTATTCCTTTCCATGGAAAATAACGTCAATGAAAACGCTCGCCGCTCAAAGCCATGCGCCGCAAAAGAGGAGAGGGGCGATAGCGGTCCTCACCATACTCGACCTGCAACGCTTCCAGCACGCCGAGCCAATAGGCTGAACCCTTCTCATCGGCCCAGACCAGCAGGCCTTTCGGATAGTTCACGCCCTTCGTCATGGCGAGATCGATGTCGGTGGCGCTGGCCACGCGGAGGAAAAGCGCGTCCGCCGCTTCGTTGATCAGCATCGCGACCACGCGCACCGTGATGGCATCGGCCAAGTCCTGCGGAATGTCCGCGACCACCGGCGTTTGTGCGCCTTCACTGTATGCGTAAAAGCCCTGCCCGGTCTTGCGTCCCAAGCGGCCGCTTTCTACTTGTCGCTGCTGCGTTAGGCTCGGTGTATACCGTTGATCATGGAAGAACGCCTTCCACACGCTGCTGGTCACCGCGAAGTTGATGTCGTTGCCAATGAGGTCCATCAGCTCGAACGGCCCCATGCGGAAGCCGCCGACGCTCTTCAACGCGTGATCGATGGTGGCCATGTCGGCGATGCCTTCCTCAAAAATGCGGAGGCTCTCGCCATAGAAGGAACGCGCCACACGGTTCACAATGAAGCCCGGCGTGTCCTTGCACACCACAGGCGATTTGCCCCAGGCACGCATCAGTTCACTGCATCGTGCAGGTAGTTCCGCCGCGGTCACCATGCCGGGCACCACTTCCACCAAAGGCAGGACCGGCGCTGGATTGAAGAAGTGCAGACCGATGACGCGCTCGGGACGCTTGCAGGCCGCACCAATGGCGGTGATGGCGAGTGAAGAGGTGTTGCTCGCCAGTATGGCATCCGCAGCGACCAGTCCTTCCAGCTCCGCGAAGAGCTTCTTCTTCACACCAAGATCTTCGATGATGGCCTCGATCACCAGTCCGCAACCGGCGAGGTCTTTCAATTCAGTAGCAGGCGTGATCCGCCCGAGCAACGTATCGGCTTCTTCACGGGAGAATTTGCCCTTGCCCACCAGCTTGTCCATGGTAGCGCGCAACCCGGTGATGGCGCGGTCCACCGATTCCTTGCGCATATCCCAAAGCACAACGGAATGACCCGCTTGCGCCGCCACCTGCGCGATGCCGCTGCCCATGGTGCCCGCACCGATGACGCCGATCTGCATGCTGTTCTTCATGGCCCAAAGATGGGGATGCCATCTTTCTATTGAGGAAGCATCGGGTCTTCCATAGGATGAGAAGTACTTTTCCCCGGCACGGCACATCTCTTGTCACCTGATCACTACATTCATGCACATGGCACACACATCCCTACTTCGTCCCGTCCGTTCCAAACTGCTTCCACTTGCTCTATTGCTGATGGTGGCCACCTCCTGCGGCCGACTTCAACGGATCGCAGGTTCCGGTCAGCATGGCAAGGGTCACGGCGGCCATGGCGGCCAAGGGGGAACGACCACCACGACAACGGGGACCCCGGTCACGGACCTTCAGCTCACATTCAGTACTCCTCCTCTTCCGGTAACGAACAAGTTCGCGGCGGACATCCCGTACAGCAATTCATCCGCTGCGGTCTTCGATATCTTCCTGCCAAAAGGCGATGCACCGGCCCCGCTTGTGATCTTCATCCACGGCGGCGGATTCCGTCAGGGGGACAAGAAGATCCTCTACCAGAAATATCCCGCAGAAACACAGGAATTGCTCAACCACGGATTCGGGGTAGCCACTATTTCCTATCGTTTCATGACGGATGGCCCGAACGGGATCATGAACAGCTTGGCCGACATGCGCCGCTGCCTGCAGTTCATCCGCTACCACGCACAGGAACTGCATGTGGACCCATCGAAGATAGGATGCGTGGGAAACAGCGCAGGTGCTGGTGGCTCGATCTGGCTGGCTGTGCATGATGACATGGCGGCGCCCTCCAGCACCGACCCTGTAGAGCGAGAGAGCACGCGCATCAGTGCGGTGGCAGCGATGAATCCCCAGAGCAGCTATGACATCTTCCGCTGGGACGCCATCTTTGAAAAACCCTTCAACTACCAGCCGACCGCTGATCCGAAGATGCAGCAGGAAATGCTCACGGTCTATGCGGCCAATAAATTCAGCGATTTGCAGAGCCGACCTGACCTGATCGCCCTGCGCAAGAGCTTGGACATGCTGAGTATGATGGATCCCAGCGACCCGCCGATGTGGCTTGAAAGTGAGAATTCAGGTGAAGCACCCAAGAAGATCAGCGCGACCCTGCATCATCCCTTACATGTGCAAGCTTTGGCGGACGCGGCCAAAGCGCACGGAGTCAGTGTTTACGCGGAAGCTCCAGGTGAGAACATGCGTCCGTTCAAGCCGGAATCCTTTCCCCAGTTCTTCGAGGACACGCTCGGCAAGTGATCACTCACCAACAAACACAGGCTTCCTCTTCTCCAGGAACGCCGCCACACCTTCCTTGCTATCGCGGCTTGCACCGGCGATAGATTGCAGTTCACCCTCCACGAGCAACTGCTCTTCCAGCGAATTGCTTTGGGCGCTGTTCAGGGCCTGCTTGGTCAAGGCGATGCCCTTGGTGGGCATGGTGGCGAGCTTGGCGGCCACCGCCATTACCTCAGTCATCAGTTCGGCATCGGGTACGGCTTTCCAGATCATGCCTAGTTCCGCGGCCTTTGCGGCGGGGAGTTTTTCTGCGAGGATCATCTGGCCGAAGGCGCGCTGCATGCCCACGAGGCGGGGCAGGGTGTGCGTGCCGCCGCTGTCGGGAATGAGGCCGATGTGGATGAAGCTCTGGATGAAGTTGGCGCTCTCCGCCGCGAAGGCGAGGTCGCAGGCGTAGGCGATGTTCGCGCCCGCACCGGCCGCAACGCCGTTCACCGCCGCGATCACCGGCTTCGGCATTTGGCGGATGCGCCGCACGATGGCGTTGTACTGCTTCTCCACCAGGTCCTCGATGCGCACGCCCGGCGCTGTGGCCTCGGCAAGGTCCTGACCGGCACTGAACGCACGGCCTTCACCGGTGATCACCACGGCGCGCACGGCCTTGTCGGACTTCGCGTCATCCAATGCGTGAATGAATTCCTGCGCCATCTGCGCGTCGAAGCTGTTCAACTTCTCCGGGCGGTTCAGCGTGATCAGGGCCACGCCGTCGCGGAGTTCAAAGCGGATCTTTTCGTAGGTCATGCGGTTCATGCCGCCCATGTGTCCGGGCCGCGCGACGAAGTTCGCTCAACCGGCGCGGATGAAACCTCAAGGCATGTGCAACAAGTCCAGCGCGGCACCGATCACGGTCGGTCCTGCCGGGCTGTGCGGTGCGATCAACTCGAAATGGCCGACACCGGGAATGGGCAGGTATTGCGCATCATCGCCTGCCGCAACGGCTTGTGCGACGTATCCCGAAGAGAGTGCGGGTGTCATGACGAAATCATATTGGCCAACGATCAAGCGCTGGGGAACGCCGAGTGGAAGCCACGCCGCCGGTGATGCGGCCTTCAGCCGCGCCGGGTCGATGTGCTCTGCATCGCCGAGCAGCTTCGCCACGACCGGCCCGCCGCAGGAGTGTGCATCCTGACCGATGAAGGCTTGAAGGTCCGGTGGTCCCGCGAGGGAGATCACGCCGATCATCTTCAACGGATCCGCCGCGTAGAAGGGCGCCCTCGAAGGAAAGCGATGGCGCGCGGCCAGCCAGAACGCGAGATGGCCACCGGCGGAATGGCCGATCGCGATCACACGTGTAAGGTCCAGCGGATACTGCTTCGCCAATTCACGCAAGTGGTCGGCGGCATCGGCGACATCGGTGAAGGTGCCGGGCCAGCCTCCTCCCGGATCGTCCAAGCGCCGGTACTCGATGTTCCATGTGGCGATGCCCGCGTCGCGCAAGGCATCGGCCAGGGCGGTGGAATTCTGGATGTCCGCATAGCTGTGTACCCAGCACCCGCCATGGATCACGATCGCGACCGGGAACGGGCCTTTGCCTTTGGGCAGTCGCAGATTGCCGAATTGCTCCGGACCATCACCGTAGGGAATGCGTGCATCGGCCGCTGCGCTGGGAAGTGCATTCACATCACTCGCCCCCAGCAAGGCCGGGCGCTGCGCACAACCCATGTTGGCAAGCATGATCCCAACGATGGTGATGATGTGCTTCATGATGCTCGGCCCTTAGGCTTCTGCATCACATACGGATGAGGGTGCATGAATGTATCCCGATGAGGCGACATCGTTGCAATGATGCATCGCTATCAACCCCACAAAATGGTCATCATCCCAGTGAATGAAAGCCCGGTGATGTAAAGGAGCCCCACCAAAAGTATTGAGGCCGACGTGCGGCCGATGGAGGTCCGCTTTGCGGGCGGTTCGGCGAAGAGCCTTGAGTACACCAGGTAGAGGTAGAAGAAGAACAGGATCAGCATGGGAGTGAGGCTGAAGTGTCCCTCGTTCCAAAGGCTGAAAACGTGGCCCACGATGAGCAGCAGGTTGAACTGGGCGGTGAGGAAGGTGTTGACCACGATGTGCTCCCAATAGTTGTAGCGCTTGTGGAAGAAGAGCCATGTGACCAGGCTGATGATGGGGATCATCAGGAAGTAGAACACGTTCTGGTAATGATTGAAGAAGGGGGCCACCGAAGCGATGAAGACGTTCACGCCGGTGCGTGGCAGCGTGAGCGAAGCAAGGTTGTCGTGCGCCTCGAGGTATCCGCGTACAAGGTGGGCCACGAATGAACTGAGCGCGGAAAGCACCACCACGTAGGCCAAGGGCTTGAAGTGTTTCGCGCGCTGCCCGGCGAGGTAGCCCGCGATGGTGGCCGCGGGGCGAACGAAGAGTTCCTTCATGGTATAGAACAGTCCCTTGTCCACATGCAGGATGCTGTGAGGCATCTCATGCAGCACATAGCTGCCGGTGATGCGCCCGCTGTGCGCGGACTGTCCGCACGATGGACAGAAACGCCCCTCGAAGGTGTTCCTGCAATTGGTGCACTGCATGGGTAAGGAGTTATCCGATGAAAAGTAGGGTCCGGCCTTCCTGTGGGATCACCTCTGCCACGTAGAAGCCACTCGGGGTACAATTTTGGATCTTGGCGGTCATGTTTGGTAGTTACTTGGCGCCTCCCGTTTTCGCAACAACAGGATAGCGCGGAGTGACGCCGATGTTCTTGAAGAAGAAGGCCCACTTGTCAGTCTCCTGCTGAATGATCTTGCTGGTGGACATGCCGGCACCATGGCCCGCATCGGTCTCCACACGGATCAGCACTGGCGCATCGCCTTGCTGCGCGACCTGCAGGGTGCTGATATACTTGAAGCTGTGGGCGGGCACCACGCGGTCGTCGTGGTCGGCTGTCATTACCAAGGTGGCCGGGTAGTTGGCGGGCTTGATGTTATGCAGCGGCGAGTAGGCGTAGAGGTATTCGAACTCGGCCTTGCTGCTGTCCGCGTCGCCGTATTCCGGAACCCAGCCAAAGCCTGCGGTGAACTTCTGGTAACGCAGCATGTCCATCACGCCAACTTCGGGAAAGGCCACCGCGCAGAGGCCCGGGCGCTGGTTCATCACCGCGCCGATCAGCAGGCCGCCGTTGCTGCCGCCCTCGATGGCGAGGTGATCGGTGTCCGTCCACTTTTGCGCTTTCAAGTATTCCGCAGCAGCAATGAAATCGTCGAAGACGTTCTGCTTCTTCTCCCTCATACCGGCCTTGTGCCATTCCTCGCCGTACTCGCCGCCGCCGCGTAAGTTGGCCAAAGCGAAAACACCGCCCTGCTCCAAGAGGATCATCCGGCTGTTGCTGAAGGAGGGTGTCTCGCTGGAGTTGAATCCGCCGTAGGCATAAAGCAGCGCCGGATTATTGCCGTTCTTTTCCATGCCCTTCTTGTGGACGATGAACATCGGCACCTTCGTACCGTCCTTGCTGGTGAAGAAGTCCTGTTCGGCCTCGTACTGATCGGGGTCGAACTTCAACTTAGGCCGGAAGTAGAGCTCGCTATTGCCGGTGGCATAGTCGTACTTGAAGATGCTGCCTGGGTCGGTGAAGGATGTGTAGCTGTAGAAGGAGTAGGTGTCCTCGCGCTTTCCGCCGAAACCGCCAGCAGAACCTAGTCCCGGGAGTTGGATCTCTTGCTCGCCGCTACCGTCCGAGTTGTAGCGGTAAATGCGCGTGGTGGCATCCTTCAGATAGCTGACGAAGAGGTTGCCGCCACCCGTATTCACATCCTGGAGCAGTTCGTTCTTCTGGGGGATCACATCCTTCCAGTTGGCTTGTTCGGGCTTCGCGGGGTCCACGCTCACCAACCGATAACGAGGTGCATCCACGTTCGTCATCACCAGAAATTTGCCGCTTTTCGGCTCGTAGTCGAAGATGCCCGTCTTGTGGTCGAAGCCTTCTTGAAGCGGCGTCCACTTCGTGGCGGGAGTAGGGATGCCACCCTTGCGCAGGTCGAAGAAGTACTGCTCGAAACCATCGGTGCCGGTGCTGATATACAGCGTGGCGAACTCCTCGCCCTCGGTTGTGCCCACGCCCACGTAGAGGTTCGGCTTGTCATCGCTCTTCCACACCAGTGCGTCCTTGCTTTGCACATCTCCAAGCTTGTGGTAGTAGACCTTTTGGAATTGAGCGGCCGCGCTCAGCTCGGTGCCCTTCTTCGGTTCGGGGTAACGGCTGTAGAAGAACCCGTTCTTGTACCACGCCACACCGCTGAACTTTGCCCAGTGCAGGGTGTCCGCCATGGGCTTCATCGTATGCAGGTCCCACAGGGTGATGTCCTGCCAGTCACTGCCGGCCTTCTGCACGCTTACCGCCATATAGCGGTCGTTCGTGCTGGCCCCCATTAATCCTATAGCCGTGGTGCCTTTGGGGTCCACCACATTGGGGTCGATGAACACCGTGTCCTCACCATCCAGCCCCGTGCGTACATAGATCACGCTTTGGTTCTGCAAGCCGCTGTTCTTCGTGCTGAAGAAGAGGTTCCCGACCTTCCAAGGTGCTCCTTCCTTCGGGAAGTTGAGGATCTCTTCATAGCGCTTCGCAATGGAGTCGCGGAAAGGGATGTCGGCCAAGTAGGCCTGGGTCACTTCGTTCTCGCGCTTTACCCATTCGATCGTCTCGGCGCTCGTGTCATTCTCCAACCAACGGTATGGATCGGCCACCTTGGTTCCGAAATAGTCGTCCAACACGGTGGTGTCCTTGCGGGTTTCCGGGTAGGCGATCTTCTTCATGGATTCCTTAACAGGTTCGTGCGGTGTGCCACAGCCGGCAAGCAACAGCGCGGCAAGGAGTGTCCGGGTTTGCATGGTCTGAGTGGTTCAGCCTCAAATGTAGCCCCACGAAAAGACCGGCCGGAGCGCTGCCCAAGACTATCGGGCCTCAAGCGCCCGCCTTACGGCAGGCGCACAATACAAGAATTTCAAAACCGCTGATAAACACGGATGAACGCTGATGAATGAAGCTATACAAGCTCTTGGCCCGCTTCAGAAATGGTTCAAGGCGCAGGAATTCCGCCATCCGATGCATACCGGTCCGATACGCATCGGACCATCCGTGTTCATCAGCGGTCCAGTTCCTTTCTGACCACCGTGGATGGTCATCAGCGTTCATCTGCGTTTATCAGCGGTTCTCTTTCAACGCCATGTGTCCACCCGTGACCGTCACTTCGCGGGCTTTGCTTCAACAACAGGATAGCGTGGCGTTACGCCGATGTTGTGGAAGAAGAACGACCACTTGTCCACCTGCTCCGCGATGATCTTGCCCACCGGCTTGTTCGCAGAGGCTCCGCCGTGCCCGGCGTTGATGTCCACGCGGATCAACGTCGGTGCATCGCCTTGCTGATCGGCCTGAAGGGTGCTGATGAACTTGAAGCTGTGCGCGGGCACCACGCGATCGTCATGGTCGCCGGTCATCACGAGGGTCGCAGGATAGTTGGCCGGTTTGAGGTTCTGAAGCGGCGAGTAGGCGTAGATGTATTCGAACTCTTCCTTGCTGTTGTCCGCGTTGCCAAACTCCGGCACCCAGCCGAAGCCGGCGGTGAACTTCTGGTAACGCAGCATGTCCATCACGCCCACCATCGGGAAGGCCACCGCACAGAGGTCCGGACGCTGGTCCATCACCGCGCCGATGAGAAGCCCGCCATTGCTGCGGCCTTGTATGGCGAGGTGATCGTGGTCCGTCCACTTCTGCGCCTTCAGGTATTCCGCCGCCGCGATGAAATCATCGAAGACGTTCTGCTTCTTCTCGCGCATGCCGGCCTTGTGCCATTCCTCGCCGTACTCGCCGCCGCCGCGCAGATTGGCCATGGCGTAGAGGCCACCTTGCTCCATCAGGATCATGTTGCTCACATCGAAGTCGGGCGTCTCGTTGATGTTGAATCCACCGTAGGCATAGAGCAGGGTGGGGTTCTTGCCGTTCTGCACCACGCCCTTCTTGTGGACGATGAACATCGGGATCTTCGTGCCGTCCTTGCTGGGGTAGAAGACCTGCTCCGTTACATATTGCGCGGGATCGAACTTCAACTCGGGTCGGAAGTAGAGCTCGCTCTTGCCGGTCGCATAATCGTAGGTGTAGATGCTGCCCGGATCGGTGAAGGAGACGAAGTTGTAGAAGGAGTAAGTGTCGTCGCGCTTTCCGCCGAGGCCACTCGCCGTGCCCAGACCTGGAAGCTCGATCGCCTGCTCTCCACTGCCATCGGCGTTGTAGCGGAAGAAGCGCGTGGTGGCATCCTTCAGGTAGGTGGCGAAGAGGTTGCCGCCGCCAGTTGAAACGCCTTGAAGCAGATCGGCCTTCTGCGGGATCACATCTTTCCAATCCGCTTGCGCAGGCTTCGCGGGATCCACGCTCACCAAGCGGTAGCGAGGCGCATCCACGTCCGTCATCACCAGGAACTGGCCGCTCTTCGGCTCGAAGGCGATGATGCTCGTGTGGTGGTCAAAGCCCTGTTGAAGCGGTGTCCATTTGGAAGCGGGGGTGGGGATGCCGCCCTTGCGCAGGTCGAAGAAGGATTCCTCCCAACCATCGGTGCCGGTGGTGACGGTCAGCGTGGCGAACTCTTCGCCCTCGGTGGTGCCCACGTTCACATAGAGATTCGGGTTGTCATTGCTCTTCCATACCAGCGCATCCTTGCTCTGCGGATCGCCGACCTTGTGGTAATACACCTTCTGGTCCAAGCTCGCCGCCTTCAGTTCCATGCCCTTCGCCGGTTCGGGGAAGCGGCTGTAGAAAAAACCTTCCTTGTACCATGCCACGCCGCTGAACTTCGTCCAGTGCAGGGTGTCCGCCATGGGCTTCATCGTTTGCAGGTCCCACAGCGTGATGTCCTGCTGATCGCTGCCGGCCTTCTGCACGCTCACCGCCATGTAGCGGTCGTCTTTGCTGGCGCCCATCAAGCCGAAGCTCGTGGTGCCCTTCGCGTCCACCGCGTTGGGATCGATGAAGACCTGGTCGGTACCATCCAGCCCGGTGCGCACATTGATCACACTCTGGTTCTGCAGTCCGCTGTTCTTCGTGCTGAAGAAGAGTTTTCCAACTTTCCACGGCATGCCCTCCTTCGGATAATTATAGAGTTCCTTGAAGCGCGTGGCGATGGAGTCGCGGAAGGGGATGTCCGCCAAGTAGCCTTGTGTCACTTCATTCTGGCGCTTCACCCAATCGGCAGTCTCGGCGCTGGTGTCGTTCTCCAACCAGCGATAGGGATCCGCCACCTTCGTTCCGAAATAGTCATCCACCACAGTGTCCTTCCGGGTCTCCGGATAGGTGAGCTTCTTCATGGATTCCTTGGCGGGTTGGTTCGACGTGCCGCAGCCTGCGAGGAGGAGGGCGGCGATGAGGGTCCGGTAGTGCATGGTGTAGTGGGTAGGGGGCGAATTTAGCCTTCACGGAAAGGGAGCGGGCGGAGAGTTTGCCCATCGCTCCCGCAAGTCTTCCGGCCCCACCGAAAGGTGAGCTCTTAACGGACCAGGCCGGGCGACTTGCGGTTCTTCCTTCAGCCGTGGGGCCAGAGACAGAGGCTTACAGCAGTCTTCAGACTGCCACGCAAGGCTACCTTCGGAGCGCATGAGCCGAAACTATAAATTCCATGACCCGGAAGGCACCTACTTCATCACCTTCGCCACGGTGGAGTGGGTGGACGTGTTCACACGACGCGCTTACAAGGACATTCTGATCGACAGCTTGAAGCACTGCCAAGAGAAGAAAGGACTGCTGCTCTATGCCTGGGTGATCATGAGCAATCATGTCCACCTGATCGCAGCGGCAGCCGAGGGCCATGCGTTGCCGGACATCCTGCGGGACCTTAAGAAATTCACGGCCACACAGATCTTGAAGGCCATTGCCGGGAATGATCGTGAGAGCCGGAAGGCATGGATGCTCCCCATCTTTGCTAAGGCCGGAGCGGCCAACCCGAACAATACGCACAATCAATTCTGGCGGCAGGACAACCGACCGGTGCAGTTGATCACCGCAGCGGTGTTCGAGCAGAAGTTGAACTATCTGCATAACAACCCCGTGGCGGAAGGCTATGTGGAATTGGCAGAGGACTACGTCTATTGCTCCGCACCTGCTATCGCCGGAAAGCTTGGACTGCTTAAATTGGAGCCGTACTGATAGGGGAGAAGTCTGAAGACTTCCGGATACAGCACAGCATGGACACACAGGATATGGAACCGCAAGTCGCCCCGGCCATGCACGTTGGAGCGCAAGTCGCGGTTGGCCGGGAAGACTTGCGGGAGCGGGGGGATAAATTCTTGGAGGCCATGAACGACATCAGTTCTGAGGCGGTACTTCCGAACGGCTTGAAGGTGAACTACCGGGCAGGTCATGAAGTGCATCTCACCCCGGGTTTCCATGCCGCATCGGGCGTCCACTTCCATGCCTTTATCCATCCGTGCGATGTGCCGGGCAATAGCTTCCATGCCAAGAGCATGACCATTTCGGGAAATGCAGACGATGAGGATGTTCCCATGAGACAGTCCAGCCTACAGCTTTACCCCAACCCGGCCACTGGTTTCTTTACCATCCACGCTGATTTCATTCGGGAAAGGGGGACCGCAACTGTGCGGGTCTATGGCTCTACAGGAAATTTGGTCTTGTCTTCTACAATGCAAGGCCCGGAGGAACGTCTTGATGCCAGCAGCTTGCATGGGCTATTCATGGTGCTTGTGGAAGGCCAAGGCATTCACAAGGTGGGTAAAATTGTTTTGCAATGAGGACAATCCCGAATAAAGTGATGATCGCATGCTTGTTATGCATGACAGCTCATTCAGGCATAGCTCAAGCATATCCGGACTCCTCTGCTTCATGGTGCATTCGCGATCTGGAAGGCTCCACATTCGCAGATGTTGAGTTTATCATGGGCGCTAACCCGGACACTGTCATTCTTGGGCAGACCTACAAGCGTATCGAAGAATATAATGACTCTTCCGGTTGGGGCAATTGGCAGCTTGTAGAACGGTTTTACGTCCGTTCGGACAACATGGAGAAAGGCTATGTCATGCTGCTGGATTCCATGCAGGAATACTTGGCCATTGACAATAGTGCCCAAGCTGGGGATACCGTGCAAACCGTGCTCATTATGGGGTCATGGGGTCCAGATCCTGCCTATGGTATCAGTTCTGTTGCAGTCGATTCGGTCTTCACCCTTTCAAACAATGGTGTAACGGTCACACGGCAAATTGTCCATCCCTTGTGGTACCCGCCAATGAATTCACAACTTGGAGAACATATTTTTTGGCAGGCTGGCATTGGAGGATCATACGGACCCATCTTGTACGCAAACGCAGGTGACGGATTCAATGAGGTTAACTGCCTACGAGTACAGGGCACTTACGTATATAATGACAGCCCGGGTGGTCTGCCCGGCATTCCCTGTGATTGTTCACTCTCACCTCTTGGCGTCGAAGACAGGCTAGCACTTTCTTATTCGGTTGTCAGCCCTAATCCATCCGTAGGTCTGTTCACCCTGAGCGGCAGAAAAGTTCCTTCCAGCGTTTCGGTCTACACCTACACTGGCCAACTCGTATGGCAGGGCAGCGGCTCTAACATCGACCTCACTTCACAGCAGCCCGGCATCTACACGGCAGTGGTGATCTCGGGATGTAGCAGCCAGGCGATACGGTTGATGGTCGTGCGGTAGGACCATGCACCCATGAGGCATTCCACCTCCTACATTGGGTAATAAAAAACCGTGCGGGATGGAGCAGCGGTCGCAGATGTTGAAGCGTCTTAACTGACAGCTATGAGATCCCCAACTTCTCCCCAATGGTCGATTCTGCAAGTGCGTGGCATTTGCAGATTTGCACTTCTTTGTGCCGTCGGACTCACTTCAGTCACTCAGGTTCCCACACAGATGCAGGCCAGAAGCATCGTTTTGCAATGAGGACAGCTCTGAAGAAGGCAGTGATTGCATGTTTGTTATGCATGACCGCTCATTCAGGTATAGCTCAAGCTTACCCGGACTCCTCCGCCTCTTGGTGCTCATTGGACTTTAATGGTTCTACTCTGACGCAGATCCACGTGATCATGGAAGCTGATCCAGACACTGCTATCCTTGGTCAGAATTACAAACGTATCGAGGCCTACAACACGGATGGTTGGTTTGGAGACCCTGTGCTTGTGCAACGCTAATATGTGCGGTCCGACCCTTCAGGAAAAGGTTATGTCATGTTGCTCGACTCGATGCAGGAATATCTTGCCATTGATGTAAACGCAACCACGGGAGATACGGTGGCGGGGGTTCTTGTTGGGTTTTCGACTGGCTCCGATCCTTACTATGAGATCAAATCCGTAATTGTGGATTCTGTCCTCGTGATCGAGAACAACGGGATCAATGTCACTCGTCAATTCGTACACGCCATCGGATGGTCTCCACTTGCGCCCTATATTGAGTACTACATGTTTTGGCAGGCGGGGATCGGTAATTCCATCGGTCCACTTCTTCAACTAGGTATGGTGTACGGCAATACCTTGCCAAGGTGTTTGCGTGTTCAAGATAACTATATCTATTCCGACCAATCCGGCGATCCCGGACTGCCCGGCATTCCCTGTGATTGTTCACTCTCACCTCTTGGCGTTGAAGACAGGCCAGCACTTTCCCATTCGGTTGCAAGCCCTAATCCATCCATAGGCCTGTTCACCCTAAGCGGCAGCAAGGCTCCTTCCAGCGTTTCGGTCTACACCTATACTGGCCAACTCGTATGGAAAGGCAGCGGCACTAACATCGACCTCACCTCACAGCAGCCTGGCGTCTACTCGGCAGTGGTGGCTTCGGGACAAAGCAGCCAAGCGATACGGTTGATGGTCGTGCGGTAGGACCATACACCCATGAGGCATTCCCGCACCTACATTGGCCGCATGCAACGCTACTTGGGCATCGGCTTGCTGCTGGTCTTCGCGTATGCGCTCGTGGGCGTTTACCCGGCGCAATGGGCGGTGCGCAGCATGGCGCGCAATGAAATGTGGTCCAGCATTGAGCGCGGCACCGTTGATGCGGCACGGCTGGTCGACCTATCCTTCGCCACAACGAAGGGGCAGGTGAGCGATCCGCACTTCGCGTGGGAAGAGGACGACGAGTTCACCTTCAACGGCGCGATGTACGATGTGCTGGGCCGCACCGTCAGCGAAGGCCGCATCACTTTCCATTGCATTGCGGACAAGGAAGAGGATACCCTGGTCAGCTGCGCCGTGCTGCTTGATCCATTGAGCGATCTTGGAAACGGGATCAGCGGGGAAGGCCATAGTGTGATCAGATCCGTGGCGAAGCACTACCTCGGTCATGATGATGCTTCGTTGACGCCGGTATTACAGGACCAGCGTCGATCGGTTCGGGGAACATTCTCCGCGACCGTTCAGGATGGCTTCACCCGGCCTGTTTCACGACCGCCTTGGGCTTAGCGTTGAAGGCGCCATAGCGCCTTTGCTGCTTGTGCAGCCCATGCTCCTTTTCATCCACTCGGTTCATCCCTTTTGGGCGTGCTCAGAAAAGCCGTTCACATCCTCGCGTGCCTCGCGCCCCTGTGCTGCTCCGCCCAGGCCGACCTCTCCGGCACCGTCACGGACGCCAAGTCGGGCGCGGCCTTGCCAGAGGTCGCGGTCTTCATGCCGGAGCTGCACATCGGCGTGCGCACGGACAGCATGGGGCACCTCCTCCTGCACGTTCCGCAGCCAGGTCGCTTCACCGTGCAGTTCACGCTGACCGGCCGTGAGAGCCGCTTCGCCGATATCGACGTGAGTGACAAGCCGATCACGCTCGACATGGCCATGCGCGCCAGCCATATGGAATTGCAGGAGGTGGACATCGTGGGTGCGCAGTTGAACGCGCCGCGGGAGACCTCGCGGAAGGTGGAGGTGATGTCCGTGCAGGAGATGCGCGAGCGGGGGTCGTTCAACCTCACCGATGCGGTGGCGAAACTGCCCGGTGTGAGCCAACTCACCACGGGCGTTGGCATCAGCAAGCCGGTGATCCGCGGGCTGTACGGCAACCGCGTGCAGGTGAACACCTTCGGCCAGCGCTTCGACAACCAGCAATGGCAGGACGAGCACGGCCTCGGCCTGAGCGATCTCGGCATCGACCGTGTGGAGGTGATCATGGGGCCGGCCGCGCTCCAGTATGGCAGCGACGCGATCGGCGGCGTAGTGAACGTGATCGAGGAGAAGCCTGCGCCCGTTGGCACCACCGAGCAGAACGTACATCTGGGGTTGATGAGCAACACGCTGGGCGGATCGCTCTCGTATGGCATCAAGAAGAGCACGGCGAAGATGTGGTGGCGCTTGGACGCCGGCGCCGACAGCCATGCGGATTACAACAGCGGCGGGGACGTGCGCGTGCTGAACTCGCGCTTCGCCATGTACAACGCGAAGGCGAGTGTGGGTTGGCGCAAGGGCCGCTGGACCACGGCCAACAGTGCGCAGATATCCTTCAGCCAGTTCGGCTTCGTGTTCGATACGCTCGCGCGCTCCATCGATGATGCTCGCGCCAGCCGCTCCTTCTCCGGACCGCATCACCAGGTGCTCTTCGGCATCCTCAGCAGCGAGAACACCTACTACGGCGACCGCACCAAGTGGAAGGTCAACGCGGGCTGGATCGCCAACCAGCGGCAGGAGCAGGAAGGCGGGAACAAGGTCAGCCTTGATATGTTGCTTAACTCCGGCTCGGCGCTGGTGCAGGCCACCACCACCACTAGTGCCACAGGCTCGTGGACGAACGGCATCTCGCTTCTCTACCAGAACAACACCAACCTCGGCAGTCGCATCATCGTGGCGGACGCCACCACGCTCGAGGGCAGCATCTACAGCTACTATCGCCAACGGCTGTCACGCGCGGTGCTCGAAGGTGGTGTGCGCTTCGACGACCGCGCCATCACCACCGTGGAAACCTTGGACCTGAACCCGCCCAGCGCGACCATCCAGCCGTTCAACAAGACATGGACGGTCTTCAACGGAAGCGCCGGCGTGGCGTGGGATCCCGTGGAGCAATTGACCATCAAGGCGAACCTAAGCAGCGGCTATCGGAGCGCCAACCTGGCCGAACTGAGCAGCAACGGGCTGCACGAGGGCACGGAGCGGTATGAGATCGGCGACCCGGACCTGCGTCTCGAACGGGACCTCGGCGCGGAACTGGGCTTCACCTGGGAATGGCAGGAGCAGGTAACATTGAGTGTCACGGCCTACCGGAACCAGTTCTACGATTACATCTATCTGGCACCGACCGGCACGGAATACGTCGGCTTCGCGATCTACCGCTTCCTCCAGACCGATGCGCTGCTCCACGGCGGCGAAGGCACAATCGACCTGCATCCGAAGGCGCTGAATAAGTTCGATGCCACGGTAAGCTATTCGCTGCTACAGGCGAATAAAAGCGATGGCACACCGTTGCCCTTCATCCCTGCCAACCGCTTCACCGCGGAATTGAAATTCTCCCCGACGCAACGACTTTGGTTCCGAGGAGGCGTGGTGAACGTGGCCGCGCAGGACCGGCCCGCCACATTCGAGACCGCCACACCGGCCTACACGCTGCTCAACCTCTACGCAGGCACTGAACTGAAGTGGAACGGGAACCCCTTCACGCTGTCCGCGTTCTGCACCAACCTCACGGATAGGAAATACGTGGACCACCTTTCGCGCTTCAAGTATTTCAACCTCTACGACATCGGCCGCAACGTGGGCATTTCACTTTCGCTCACCTTCTGATCAACACGAACAACTACTCCAACACTCAACATTTCAAACCCTCTTTCCATGAAGACCCGTTCCATCACCCTTTGCGCCATGCTACTCGCTTTCGGCGCTTTGTCCGCACAGACCAAACAACTCTCAATCGGCGTCGACCTTGTCCTTCCACAAGGTGACTTCTCCAAGGAATACAGCTTGGGCGTCGGGCCCAACGCTGGCTTCGAACTACCGGTGGGCGACAAGCTCGCTGTGACACTGCATGCCGGCTACGACATCCTCCTGGTGCAAAGCGATCACTCCGATGTGCTTGCTGGTGCTTCGCTGGTGCCGATCCAGGCCGGATTGAAGTACTTCTTCCAAGAAAGCCAGAAGGGGATCTATGCACATGCGCAATTGGGCACGCACCTGTTCACCGAGAAGTTCAAGGCTAACGAGCAATTCGGCCTTGAAGCGGAAAGCGAGACATCCACGCGCTTCAGCTGGGGCATCGGCGTGGGCTACCAGTTGGCCAAGTTCGACCTCGGTCTGCGCTACAACATGATCATGCCTTCAGGCGAGGATGGCGAAGGAAGCGACCCCATCTCCTACATCGGTCTTCGCATCGCCTACCTGATCCCACTCGGAAAATGAGCACCCGCAACGCTTTCCCTTCTCTCCTCCTGGTCGCGCTCTTCGCCGTGCCGCTGCTCTTCTCCTGCAAGAAGGATACGGACCCGCGCGTGCACCCCGCCATGGTCTTCAAAACAGGTCCCGGATACACCAGCGCCAACGATACCGTGCCCATGCAGGATACCTTGACCATCGGCGTGATCATCGACAAGACGGAGGACCCGCTGATCGCTCTCAACGTGAGCGTCTCCTTCGATGGCGCTTCATCTTCCACCGTCCACAATGAGGACCTCAGCGGCGACCATGTGGAATACGACCAACAAGTGATCACACGCGATCAGGCCGGCTCTGAGAATTGGATCTTCAGCGTGACCGATCGCGATGGGAACATTACGACCAAGAACATCTTGCTGACAGTGCAGTAGATTCAATGGTTCGGCCTTTCCGGACGCTCCCTCACGCGCTCTTCCGCACGGGGTACGGTACCGATCGCAACGCGTACACCATGCCGGCGCCGGGCTGCAGCTCAATGCTGGCATTCAACTGGCCCGCCAAGGTTTGTATCAGTTCCATGCCGAGGCTCTTCGGCTTCTCCCAACGCCCATGATCGGGAATGCCCACGCCGTCGTCGCCCACGCGCAGGTCCAGTCCGTGCTCCTCGCTTCCGCTGAGGTGTACGATGATGGTGCCGCTCTCGCGTCCGGTGAAGGCGTGTTTGAAGCTGTTGCTGATCACCTCATTGATCAACAGGCCCAGTGGCGTCAGGGTGTCCACGCCGAGTGTCCGCACCTGGATGTTCACATCCATGTGCAGCTTCACGCGGATGTTGTAGGCGCTTGCGAGGTCGCGCACGAGGCTGTTCAGGTAGTTCCCCACGTCGATGTTCGCGAGGTCCTTGCTGAGGTAGGTCTGTTCATGCACCAGCGCCATCGCGCCCACGCGGTTCACGCATTCGTTGAAGAGTTCCTGCACGCGCGGGTCGTCCACCTTGTCGGTCTGGAAGCGGATGAGGCTGCGTACGATCTGCAGGTTGTTCTTCACTCGGTGGTGGATCTCCTTCAGCATCACTTCCTTTTCCTCCTTGCTCAACATGGTCTCGCGCAATTCGCGGTTGATGCGCTCCAATTCCGTGCTGGCCCTGGCCAATTGCTCGGTGCGGACGTGGCTCTTCAGAAGAAGCCTGGAATTGAAACCCACCAACGTGGCACTTACTACAGCGAAGAGAATAGCGAGAAGCAGCAGCCATTGCGCCTCCTGCCAATGTTCGCTCAATTGGAGGGTCTCCGTGCCGATGCGCCCCTGTCGCACCTCGCGCACCATCGTCTCCAAATGGCCTCGGGCGCGTTGGCCTACCAATGCCAGGACCGCCTCATCCATGCGCGCTTCCTCCGGCCCTTGGTCCGTGCGCACAACTTCCCAGTGCAGCGAGTCGAGGTCGACCAGGTCAGTGGATAAGGCATGTTGCAAAGCGGCCATCTCAACACCATCCCTCGGGGTATCTGAAATGGAGTCCACGGCTGACCGCAGTTCCTTCAATTCTGTGGGCCATTCACTTTTCCCCGCGGTCAGGTCGGAGCGGTGGGTCGCTAGCAGAGCATCCAACGAAGTGCCCACATCACCTAAGTGATCCAAGAACGCCATGTCCGCGTGCAGGTTGTCCTGTACCCGATGGGTGCGGGTCATCAAGGCGATATCCCAGCAAGTGAAGAGAACTGCTACGCAGGCGGCGATAAGGGGCCAGAAATACCAGTTGGATGCTTTCACGGAAGGGAAGAAAAGGTAGGACCTCTTCAACGCTCAGGCCAACGTCCGGGTTACTTCATCGTTGCCGCCGCCGTCCTCATCCGCGTCGCGAACGCATTCATCACCTTGTGGATCTGGATGGAGACCTGCATGCGCATGTCGGCATGTACCTTTTGGGCCGAACCGAGACTCATGCCAGGGATCTTGATCAAGGGCCTGTCACCCGCATATATCGGCCCCATGTCGATGCCGCCACCCATGGCATTCCGGTTGCCCGTATGGGTGATCTGCGTGATACGGACGCGGCATTGGCCATTGTCCGCTTGGATGGTGATGTGGTAGGTGATAACGCCCATGGTCTCTTCGCGGTCTACCAGGAAGTTGCTCCGGTAGTTGAAGCGTGCCGTGCCTTCCAACAGTCCGTTCTCCGCATCCTTAAGATCCACCTTGGCGCCCGGCTCTTGGCCGAAAGTGTAGGCCCATGCCTCCTGAGCAGCGGCATAGACCTGCATCCGTGAAAGCTGCAATCCGATGGCATCCTGCAGGATCAACGGTCGCGCTGGCACCGTGTCCGTCTGCGCCTTGGTAAGGCAGGGGAGAAGGAGCAAGGCAAAAAGGGGCAACACGCGCATGGCCGAAAGTTAGAATGCGCGGGCGATGACCTTGTGAAATATCGTGAATCCGTGCGTGACCCCCGATAGTGAGCCGGTAATTTCGCACGCAGACCAACCATTTATCCGACATGACCAACGATCGACCCCGTAATCCGGCCCTGAAAGTGGGCGTATTCTATGATGGGAGCTATTTCACCCATGTAAGCAACTACTACAACTACGTGCATTCGCACCACCGCAGGCTCCATATCGGCGGCGTGCATGAGTTCATCAAGCACATGGTGGCCGAGCGCGAGAGTACTACACCCAACCTCTGTCACATCATCGATGCACACTTTTTCCGTGGCCGTTTCAGCGCCAAGGACGCCAACGAGAAGACCAACCAGCTGTACTACGATCGCGTGTTCGACGATGTACTAATGTACAACGGCGTGCAGACGCATTACCTGCCCGTGAAGGACCTCATGGGCCGCAAGCGTGAGAAGGGTATCGACGTATTGATGGCGCTGGAGACCTACGAGCTCTGCATGTTGAAGCGCTACGATGTGGTGGCGTTGATCTGCAGCGATGGGGATCATGTGCCCCTTGTGCGCAAACTGCACGCCTTGGGCTGCAAGACCATGTTGCTTGGCTGGGATTTCGAGTACACCGACGAGACCACCGGCGAGTTGCAGACCACCAAGACCAGTACGGACCTATGGAACACAGTGAGCTACCCGCTGGAGATGGCCGACCTTGTCGAGGAGGGCCTACGCGAGGATGATGAAGTGGTCCGCGACATGTTCGTGCTGAAGGAATCCACGCCGCGCGACATGGAAGGGGAGCGCCCCTTGGTGAGCGTCTCCGACTATGTGGACGATGAACGTTACACGGGCGAAGTGATGAGCCTCCACAATGGCTACGGCTTCATCCGCTTCCCGGACAACAATGTCTTCTTCCTGCACGACGACCTGGTGGATGTCGAATTCAGCGACCTATCCATCGGCTCCATGTTGGAATTCAATGTGGCGATGAACAGCCGGGGACAGCGGGTGGCGAAGAACATCGGCTTGCCCACGCATCAGGTAGAGGAGGCTTGACCTCAGTTGCCAGTTGTCCGTTGTCAGCTGTCAGGGCGGAACCTGAAACGTCAGCAGGACCGGCAGCATTTCACGTTCTACAGTCGCGGCAAAGTGTGGGCAGCCTGAGAACGGACAACTCGCTATACTTGATCACAGAGGGAGCCGCACAGTGAATTTGGATCCCTTACCTGGTCCTTCACTTTGTGCCGTGATATCTCCACCGTGTGCCTTCACCCATTGCCGGACCCGGGAGAGTGTCCCACGTGCTTGGGATTCGCCGGCAGTGCTGCGTGAGGAAAGAAGGGCATAGCGGCTGAAGATCTCACCCAGGTCTTCCTTCGTGAGACCTGCTCCGGTGTCCTCCACATCGATGCGAGCGTATTCTCCGTCGCTGGTGGCTCTTACATGGATCGGCGATCCCGGCGGGGAGAACTTGCTCGCGTTGGAAAGCAGCGCCTCGAAGATGTTCCGCAGGAATTCACGGTCGCCATGCAGATGGATCGGTGCAGCTTCGAATTCCACTGGTTGTCTTTTCTTCTGAGTTCGGAAGGCGACCCCTGCGATACATTGCTCCAACAGCAAGGTTAGTTCGACCTCCTCCTCGTGCACCTTTTCACTTCCACGAGGAACGGCGAGGTCATCCATGAGTTTCTCGACGGCTTGTGCCCCGCTGAAATAACTGCGCTCCGCGAAGACGAGTAGTTCATCGCGCTCGGGTCCATCGGGAAGGTCTTGTAGGAGCTTGAGCGCCTGCCAAAGACCACCCATCTTGTTCTTCAGATCATGCGAGAACCGGTGAAGCCGCGCATGCAGATCTTCACCGGTACCCGGAATGGAGGAGGAAGGTGACAGGTCAAGCATCACCGCGCATGATCCTGTTCAGCACCTGGTTCAACCCATCGGGATCGATGGGCTTGGTGAGGTAGTGGCAGCCCTTGAGGTCGCGGATCCCCTCGATGATCTCCGGCCTGTTACTGGCGGTGAGGAAGATGATCGGCAGCGGGTCCTTCACGCGGATCTCGCGCGCCAGTTGCAGTCCATTCTTCTCACCCTTCAAGTACACATCCATCATGATGGCGTCAGGCGATTCGACGCGCATCATTTCCTCGGCCTCGAAGCTGCTCGACGCGCTGCCGATCACTTCAAAGCCCATCTGTTCCAGTTGGAGACGGTAACCGAACGAGATGATGGCCTCGTCCTCGATGATCAAGATCTTTTTCATGTGCTGTACTATGCGCTGGCGCGACGGGCGTGGTCGTTGGCGATCCGTTCGAATTCCTCGACTGAGAGTGGTTTCTCGATATAATCGCGCACACAGATCAGGGCGCGGGCCTTGTCCATATCAATGGGGCGGTTGCTGCTGGAGCACATCACCACGGTGGTGTCTTGGCAAGAGAGAAGCGTGTCGCGTTCGCAATACTCCAAGAACTCGAAGCCTGAGGTTGCTGGCATATTGATATCCACTAGTAATAGGTCGGGTCGATCGTGATCCCCGCGTAAATGGTCGAGCGCCACCTTCGGGTCGAGGAATGCCGTCAGTTTTCCAGCGTAGCCGGCCTTCCTCAACATCAAGCGGATGATGAGGTGGTAGTCGTCCTCATCATCGACCATCATAATGTGCGTGATCTGTCTC
>JBEPUG010000011.1:0-32971 GCA_041691695.1 Flavobacteriales bacterium | reverse complement strand
GGCCAATTCCACATCCGCCGGACCGCTATCAGCAATGTGAGCATGGACGGTGCCTGTTGATGGTGCAAAGTCATCCAACCAGCCCTGTCCCAAGGCAGGGCGCAGCTCGCCACCAATATAGTTGAGCACGTTCTTCATCGACCGGACGAAAGTACGGAGCCGTGCAGAACGCGGAACGGCGCAAGGGAAGCGGTTCCTTTGCAGCGCAGCATCCTAAAACTCATTAACCGGTCGGTGGCCGTTCGGAGCTTCCGATACCTTCAACCCCCATGAACAAACGCACGATCGCCGCGTTGGTGGCGGCCATTTGTGTGGCCCTCGTGGGATTGATGCTGGTCCAGATCGAGTGGGTGCGGGAAACGGTAGCGCTGCGCGACAAGCAATTCAGTGAGAATGTGGACAACGCGTTGGTGGCTGTAAGCGACCGGCTAGAGCACACTGAGGCCGTTCAAAGCGTGAAGGGGGTCTTGCCAAAGGGCACCGCGGATCCAGGTGCACTGATCGATCACCGACTGGATCAACAAGACCCCGATGCTTCCGACAGCCTCCATCATGATGTCGCCATGGTCGATCGGACAATGGATCAGATCCTACGCGGAGTCCTCAACGCTGGCATGTTCCGTGACATCCATTCGCGCATCGATCCCCGAATGCTGGATTCGCTGATCACGGATGAATTGCACCGGCGGGGCATCGTGACCACCCAAGAACATGGCGTGTTCACCCAAGACAATGAGCCGGTGATGCTCGACCTGAAGGACCTCGGCGACAGCGAGCTGGTGCGCGACAGCCCGCACCGCACGCGGCTCTTCCGCAACGACTGGCCAGAGGCCATGCACGGGGGGACCACCTACTGGCTCCATGTGCATGTGCCCACCCAAGAATATGTGCTGCTGCGAAACATGTGGCCCATGCTGGTCTCTTCCGCCCTCTTCCTCCTGTTGATCGCCTGTGTGTTCGGCATCACCCTGCGCACCATTCAACGGCAGAAACGCTTGGGCGACATCAAGAACGACCTAGTGAACAACCTGACCCACGAACTGAAGACCCCTATCAGCACTATCTCTTTGGCGTGCGAGGCCTTGAACGACCCCGGTATCCCCAAGGATCCCGAACAGATAAGGCTCTTTACAGGGATGATACGCGATGAGAACAAGCGTCTCGGTGTGCTTGTGGAAAGCGTGCTGCAAAGTGCGGTGCTGGATAGCGGGCGCATGCAACTGCGCATCAGCGATGTGGACATGCATGGCTTGCTAGCGGATGTGGTGCGCAACAGCGCGTTGCAGGCGCTAAACCGCGGTGGAAAACTGACGCTGGAACCGCGAGCGGAACTCGCCCACGTACGCGGCGACCGCACCCACCTCACCAATATCTTCTACAACCTGATCGACAATGCGGTGAAGTATTGCAACACGGCGCCCCTGATCAACATTTCCACGCGAAGCGACGCGAAAGCCCTCACCATCACCGTGCAGGACAACGGCATCGGCATTCCGCGAAGCGAACAAGGAAAGGTCTTCGATCGTCTCTATCGCGTGCCCACGGGAAATGTCCACAACGTGAAGGGATTCGGTCTCGGCCTCAGTTATGTGAGGTCCGTCGTGGAACGCCATGGTGGTAGCATACGTGTGGAAAGCGACCCCGAAGGTTTCCATGGTAGCACCGGAAGCCGATTCATCATAACCATACCTTTTGAACATGGAGAAGAAGATCCGTCTGTTGCTGTGCGAGGATGACCAGAACCTAGGCAGCCTGCTGGCCCAATATCTCAAGGCCAAGGAATACGATGTGGAGCTGTGCAAGAATGGCGAGGATGGCTGGAAGAGCTACCGCAAAGGGGGCTTCGACCTGCTCCTGCTGGATGTGATGATGCCGATCAAGGACGGTTTCACCCTCGCTCGACAGATCCGGGAGAAGGACATGGACACACCCATCATCTTCCTCACTGCGAAGAACATGAAACGGGACACCTTGGAAGGCTTTGAGAGCGGTGCGGACGATTATTTGACGAAGCCCTTCAGCATGGAGGAATTGCTGTTGCGGATCGGTGCGGTGCTCAAGCGCTCCCGCGGGTTGCCACCACAAGAAGAGGAGGTGACCACCTTCCCTTTGGGGGCCTTGGTATTCGATGCACGCAAGCAGTTGCTAACCAACATGGACGAAAAAGCCACGGCCAGTGAACGCACACTCACCACCAAGGAGACGGCGTTGCTGCGGATGTTGTGCGAGCAACGCAACGCGATCCTGTTGCGCACCAAGGCGCTTGAAGGGGTATGGGGTGAGGACAACTACTTCAACGGTCGCAGCATGGACGTGTACATCGCCAAGTTGCGCAAGTATCTGGCAGAAGAACCCGGAGTGGAGATCGTGAATGTGCACGGCAAGGGTTTTCGCTTGGTCGCACCGGAGAAATAATCCGAAGCGGATCGTCGACAAATTCTCGCGGACGGCAAATGCCGACCGACGTCTTTTAGTGCATCTTTGTGCAGAACCGAACATCCACAAACAATTTTAACATGAGGAACACTTACACTTCGGCACTGGCCTGCGCCGCGATGCTGTTGGCCGGCACGAGCATGGCCCAGATCAGCAGCAAGGGCTCGCTTCATCCACACAACGCACTTGAAAGCGTTCGTCCCTATTCCGGAGCGATAGACCTTCGCGGTGGTGGAGCCCCCCCGAACGATGACTGCACGGGTGCGGTGAACCAGAACTTGGCCATCGGATCCAGCGTCACCTTCACTGGCGATAATACAGGCGCCACCGACAATACCGGGATCGGAGCCGGTGTAGTATGGGAGACATTCACCACAACCGCTTGCGGCAATATCACGGTGAGCTATTGCGGCACCACCCCGGCATTTGGGAATGCCCTTATCAGTCTGTACATCGGCTGTCCCAATACGGACTTTATCCCCTATTCAAACTTTGACTTGACCACCTGCCCAGATGGCAATGTGACCATCAACTTTGACGGTGTTCCCGCTGGCCAATACTACTATGGCGTGATGAACGATCCGACCAATAACGCCGTCGGACCATATACCATCAGCGTATCCGCTGTGGCTTGCCCCAACCCACCTGCCAACGACGAGTGCGCCGGTGCGATCTCCCTCACCTCGGGAACGAGCTGCAACCTGACCTACGCCAACACGATCGGCGCCAGCTCATCCATGGTTGCGGTCAATTGCAACGGCTCCGCCTCTGCGACCTCAAAGGATGTGTGGTTCTCCTTTGTCTGCACCAGCACGGAACAGAGCATTGGCATGGTCGGTTACAATGCTTTCGATGGGGTGATCGAGTTGTTCTCCGGTACCTGCGGAAACCTGACCTCACTGGGCTGTGCGGACAACACCTATCCCACGATTGCCGGTGAAAGCACCACTGAAGTACTTGACCAGACCGGTCTGACTGTTGGGTCCACCTACTACTTCCGCGTTTATGATTGGGGTGAAACCTCTACCACCCACGATTTCGCGGTCTGTGTCACCGAAGGTTCGAGCAACAACGTGGGCATCAACGAGAACCAGAAGACCACTGTGTTGAGCGTATACCCCAACCCCGGTCAAGGCAATTTCAACCTGCAGTACACGGGTGTTGACGGCTTGAGCACCATCGAGGTGCTCGACCTCACCGGCCGCACAGTGTACAGCGAGAAGACCCAAATGATCTCCGGCACCACGCACACCATGAATCTCAGCAAGCTGGCCCAAGGCCAATACAGCCTGCGCCTCACCGTAAACGGTACGCGCAGCCAGCAGAACCTTATGGTGCGCTAAGCATCGAACCACTAAAACGAAGAAGGGCGCACCGATCGTTGCGCCCTTCTTCGTTTTAGTGATACCCGTTTCTTCGAGAGACCTTGGCGTTCCGATCCTACAAGCAGGCCGTACGCCCACCATCCACCGGCAGATTGATGCCGCTGATATAGGCGGATGAAGGACCGGCCAGAAAGCAGATGGCAGCAGCCAATTCCTCCGGCTTGGCGAAGCGTCGTAAGGGGATCTCGTTCTTCATCTCCTGCGCTGCCTCTTCCTCAGAGATGGATGCCTTCGCGCTTTTGTTCGCGATGATCGCCTTCAATCGGCCCGTGCCTGTGGCGCCCGGGAGTACATTGTTCACCGTGATGTTCCATGGCCCCAACTCGTTGGCCAGCGTCTTTGCCCATTGCGCCACGGCACCACGGATGGTGTTGCTCACCCCTAGGTTCGGCAACACCACCTTCACACTGGTGCTGACGATGTTGATGATCCGTCCGCTGCGCCGCTCCTTCATGCCGGGAACGATCGCACGCACCAAAGTCTGGAACGCCATGAGGTGTTGTCGGAACGCTTTTTCAAAAGCCTCGGGATCTGCTTCGTGTGCGAGACCTGGAGGCGGTCCTCCAGTGTTGTTCACCAGGATGTCCACCGGACCGTGGTTGGCAACATGCGCTTCGATCGCGGATCGCAGTGCTGCGGTGTCCGAGAGGTCGATGGCAATGGAACGATGCTGTTGACCCTTGGAAGTATCCAATTCCGTCAGTGCCTTTGCCAATGCGTCGGCATCGCGTGCAAGCAGCGTGACACTCGCTCCCAAGCGGGCCATCTCCTTCGCCGTGGCATTGCCGATGCCTTGTGTTCCCCCGCCGATCACGGCGTGTAGCCCGTCCAATCGAATGTCCATGTGGCAAAGGTAGGATCACACCGATCGGCTTACCACGTTCCGATCCATTCATCCAATGGCCCTGACCTGTACATTCGGAGGCCCAATTGATAGACCCCATGCCCATCAAGCGCCCCTTCAATCTGCAGCAGTGGATCGCCGACAACCGGGAATCACTGAAGCCCCCCGTTGGAAACAAGAACCTGTATGTGGATGCGGGCGACTTCATCGTGATGGTGGTGGCCGGGCCGAATGCGCGCAAGGATTACCACTGGAACGAGACGGAAGAGATCTTCCTGCAGATCGAAGGAGATATCGAAGTGGGCATACAGGAGAATGGCAAGGCGGTGACGATCGCGATCAATCAAGGCGAGATGTTCCTGCTTCCCGCTCGCACGCCGCACCAACCTCGGCGGGGCGCGGGCACCATCGGGCTGGTTATCGAGAGCAAGCGTGCGGACCGCCAGATGAAGGACGGCCTGCTCTGGTTCTGCGAGAAATGCAACCACAAGCTGCATGAGGAATACTTCGTGCTGCACGACATCGAGAAGGATTTTCTGCCGCGGTTCAAGCACTTTTATACGAGCGAGAAGCTGCGCACCTGCGAGCATTGCGGCACCGTGATGGACGCCGATCCGCGCTTCAGCTGAGAGGGGTGATGGCCGAGTTGCTAGCGATCGACATACACACGCACATCCTGCCGCAGGACATTCCCGACTTCGGGCGTCGCTTCGGCTATGGCGGCTTTATCCACCTGGACCATCATGAGCCGGGCTGCGCGCGGATGATGATGGACGACAAGTTCTTCCGCGAGGTGCAGGCGAACGTTTGGGACCCGGCTGAACGGATGAAGGAAGGCGAGGCGCTGCGCGTGCCGGTGCAAGTGCTAAGCACCGTTCCTGTGATGTTCAGCTACTGGGCGCGGCCACAGGACACCTTAACGCTCTCCATGTTCCTCAACGACCACATCGCGGGGATCGTGGAGGCCCATCCTAAACGCTTCATCGGCCTGGGCACGTTGCCTATGCAGGACATCGAACTTTCGATCCGGGAACTGGAGCGCTGTAAACGCATCGGCATACGCGGCGTGCAGATCGGCACTCACGTGGAAGGAATGAATCTGGGCGAGCCTCGGCTATTCCCGATCTTCCAGGCCTGTGAGGAATTGGACATGGCCGTGTTCGTGCATCCGTGGGACATGGTGGGCAAGGAGCGCACCGAGAAGTATTGGCTTCCTTGGTTGGTGGCCATGCCGATGGAGACCACGCTCGCGATCACCAGCATGATCTTCGGAGGAGTCTTTGAGCGCCTTCCCAAATTGCGCGTCGCATTCGCGCATGGCGGCGGATCCTTCCCCGGCACCTTAGGGCGCATCCAGCATGGCTTCGATGTGCGGCCCGACCTCTGCGCGGTGGACAACGCTGTTCCTCCGAGCGCATACATGGGCCGTTTCTGGTTGGATTCGTTGGTGCATGATCCAGCAATGCTGCAGCACGTGGTCAACCTCTGCGGCGCGGACAAGATCGCCTTGGGCACGGACTACCCCTTCCCGTTGGGCGAGCTCGAGCCGGGCAAGCTTATCCACTCCATGCCGTGGGACGATGCGCAAAAGGAGATGCTCCTGAGTGGCGCTGCGCTGAAATGGCTCGGCCTGGAACGCGGTAGTTTTATCTGACCAGGTTCACGTGCCCGTAGACGGTGCGTTCCTTGCCGTCGTTCTCTGTGAGGTCGATGCGCCAGACATACGTGTCCACCGGTGAATTCTGGCCGTGGTAGGTGCCGTCCCATCCATCACCCAAGCGGTCGGTGTTGAAGAGCAGTACACCCCAGCGGTCGAAGACCATCATCTTGAATTCCTTTATCTCCTTCCCAAGAGCATAGAACCGGTCATTGAATCCATCGCCGTTCGGAGTGAAGGTATTGGGCACGAAGAGCGTTCCGCGGAAGAGCACTGTGACCGCGTCGGTCGCCCTGCATCCATTGGTATCGGTAAGCTGTACCGTGTAGACCGTGGTCGTGATGGGCGATGCAATGGGATCAGGGCAAGTGGCACAACTCAGTGAAGAATCGGGCGACCAAATGAAGGTGCCGCTTCCGGATGCCTGCAGAATGGTGCTTTCGCCATAGTCGATCGTGGCGGCACCAAGCACAGAGACGGAAGGCTGAGGGAACAAGGTCACCTCCACGAAGGCCGTATCCACACAGCCGATATCATCGAATACAGCAACGCTATAATCACCGGCGACCGCGGGAGCAAGCACAAGGGAATCCGTGTTGGAAGCGATGGGCGACCACGCGTAGGCTATGCCTCCACTCGCACGAAGTACGACCGCATCACCCGGGCAGACCATGGTGTCCGGCCATGCATCGGCGACCACTTGCCGCACCTCCACGAATGCGCTGTCCAATACCACACCGCAGGCATTGCCTATCTGCACCACGTAATACATCGATGTTAGCGGGGTCACCACGGGATCTGAACCGAAGAATTGCGCAATGCCCGGAGCCGCTTGCCAGAGATACACGTCACCACCTTGAGCATGCAAATGCGCCGCATCACCTATGCAGATCACCGTGTCATTCAGGATCGGCACAGGTACTGCGATCTGCACCACTACCAAGATGGAATCGGTCACCACGCATCCTTGTGCAGTGGTGATGACCACGGTGTACATCGTGGTGTCCAAAGGAGAGGCCAACGGGTCCGGCGACGTGGGGTCGTTCAACGATGAAGCGGGACTCCACAAATAGCTGGCACCCCCTTGCGCGGCTAAAGGCACCGAGTTTCCGATGCATACGGTCGTATCGCCGCCAACGGAGACATTCGAGGGGATAGCGACCTGCACATCAATGCTGGACGTATCCGAACCGCAGCTATCGGTGACCACGCAGTAATAGGTGATGTCGCTTGCTGGATGCACTGTGGGATCGGGGCTGTTCAGATCGGTGATGCCTAACGCAGGCAGCCATTGATAGGCATAACCACCGTGAGCGTGCAATTGGACCGAATCCCCAGGACAGAGGATCGGTACCGGATCGATGGAGGCATCCAACGGATCTACCACCACGATGGTGATCCAAGCGGTGTCATTGAAGGTGCAAGGGTCATCGTCGCTCAGCACCATGCTCACTGTATATGTGCCCGGCATGTTGAAGTCATGCGTGGGAGCGAAAGCAACCGTGTCCGAACTGTCGCCAAAATTCCAATTAAAGATGGTGCCACCAGTACTGAGATTTTGGAAAGTGGCCAAGGCTTGCGGAAGGCAGACGTAGGCCGGGCCATCGATGCTGATGGAAGCGACCGGCTGGATCAAGTTGAACTTGAAGACGCCGAGGTTGCAATTGCTCGAGTTGTTGGTATTGGACCAAGCCCCGGGCGTGGTGGGGAAATCACTATGGCCCCCACAACCGGCGCAGACCGCTTGATACACGTTGCCATGTTTATCGAAGCGGCTCGTGCCACCGTCCACATGCTCCAAGCTTTGAGCCCCCCCGAAAAAGGTGGCATAGTTGAGTCCTACGGCATCGTCATCGAGAACCATCAAGTAGAAATCGCTGCCGTCGGTGCTGCTTTGGAACGCATCCGGGGTCACCGGCAACCCAACGGTGGAGCTGGAGTCCGCTTGGGCATAGTGATTCACCGCGCCGCCCCAACCGCTGAAGTAGATGAAGCCGCAATCGCTCACCAGAAAGGCAGATGGCGAAATGTCCTCGTTGCCATGTCCCGAGCCGATGACCGTGGACCAAAGTGACGCGCTGAGATCATGGTTGAATTTCTCAATGAACTGTGAGCTTTCAGGGTTGGTGTACTTGCCGGGAGTAACGGGGAATGCGCCGTGGGTCTGTCCCACCACGAATACCTCATCGGCAGTGTTGAGCTGCACGAAATAGCTCTCGTCCCATTCGCTTGTGCCGATGTACGTGGCTGAAAGCAGCTGGGAGATATCGGAGGAGAAGCGGGCCACATAGCCATCGGCGCCCCCACTACTGGAGGCTTGATAGGGTGAGCCGGCCGTGGGCAGATCCGTGCTCGTGGTGCCGCCGGTCATAAAGATCTGGCCGCTGCTGTCCATCTGCACGCCGTAGCCGCTATCCTTGCCGGAACCGCCATAGAACGTGGACTGCAACGTGGACAAGGCGGGATCCATACGGAACAGGTAGGCATCCTGCGTACCACCTCCGAAGGTTGTCTGCGGCGCATTGGCGCTTACGGGAATATCGGAGCTTTGCGTGGAAGTTGCCACCACTGGATGTTGCTGCGCATCCAACGCGATCTCGCCTCGGAAGTGATCGCCGTAATTATGCACGAGCGGAAGCACGTTGTTGATCCCGTCATTGCCGCTTCCGCCCACGTAGGTACTGGCGATCAGTGACGTGCAATCCGCAGAGAAGTGCACAACGGCGATGTCCGTTCCATTCGCATGCCCATAGCCGTACCCTCCTGACATGCCTACCCAGCTCGAGGCAGGCAAGACGGCGCTGATCGCTACCCCGCCATTGAAGGTCTGGTCATACGCGCCTGGTGTCGTGGGGAAGTCCAAGGATCCTGTGCTGGCCAGCAGATAGAGTTCGTCGTTGTCATTCACCACAAGGCTGTGCGGCACCTCATTCTCGCTTCCACCGATGTAGGTGCTCCAGATCAAGCTGGAACCATCTGCAGAGAACTTGGTGAGCCCGATGTCGATGCTACCCCCATTGAACGTGGGATCCAGCGCACCGACAGTGGAGGGGTATCCGGCACCGAACACGATGCCTCCGCCATAGAGGTTGCCGGCTGCATCATAGGTGGCGGTGAAGCCGAAATTGTCCGCCGTGCTGCCGGAGTAACTGGCGAAGGAGAGCACGGGGTCGATCGTCAACGGCATGGAGCGATCATAGCCATCTGGGAACGCGAACGAGACCTGATAACCATGAAGCACGTAATGACAACGCACGCCCTTCCTGCCCGTGGCCGTCTCTTGGTATACAACTGGCGCCTCATCGATCACGTCTCCCGCCGAGGTCTTCACGATCAATCGGCCATCACGTACCCGCAACCCGTCCTGGCCTTCGAACCGCATCCGGACCAGCGCTGCATCGGCACCGGCGGCCACTATGAATTCATACTTCAGACCAGTGCGGCCATCGATCAACAGGTCGATCCCCGGATACAATTGCTGCATCCTCACCATGCCGAATACGCTGCAGTGCGTGCCCCACTTGGCGGCATCGTTTCCCAAGAAATAGTTCTCATACTCCGGAAGCCGTTCGCTGCCTTCCCCGACCGCTTGTTGGGCCCCTTCAAAATGGACTTGGAATGCATGGGCATGTTCCGGCTTCGGGGCTCCGTCTCCTTCGTGTCCGTGTTGCTCCATCGGTCCACCGGCATGCAACGTATAAGTCAGGGCATTGTGCTCCACGAAGAGTGCCCCGCCGGGAACCAGGGCGCGGAATGCCACCTGTGCAGGCCATTGGCCTTTATTTTCCGTGAACGGGGCCACGGGAGGATCGTTCGCGAAGACGCTGAGGGCCGAGCAGGAAAGGAATATGAGGAACAGCTGGCGCACAGGAAATTCAAGGGCCGAAATGGGACCACAAGCTAAGACCTAGGTGGCGGCCATTGCGTTGCCCCGCAAGAGCACGCGTATCTTGAGTTTTAACCGGGCCGGACAAACCTGATCCCCAGCCGCACTCGTGACGTTGCTCCAGACAGGTCCACAGGTGCACTGAAAGTGGCCGATCTCTGCTCCGTACCTTTACGGTCCTTCGCCTACGCCATCAGGCAGGCGGGCTTCCCATGAGCGATGCGATCAAGCATGAATGCGGACTGGCTTTCATCCGACTGCGCAAACCCTTGGACCATTACCAAGAGAAGTATGGCACGGCCCTCTACGGCCTGAACAAGCTTTACCTCTTAATGGAGAAACAGCACAACCGCGGGCAGGACGGCGCGGGAGTGGCCACTGTCAAGCTCAACCCGGAGCCGGGCACCAGCTTCATCGATCGCGACCGCAGTACGGAAAAAGCGGCCATCCAGCTCATCTTCGACCGTATCCATCGCGGTATTCATGAAGCCATCCTTGAAGACCCCACGGCGAAGAACGACGCCGAACGTTTGAAGCACTTGGCACCCTTCGTGGGCGAAGTGCTGCTAGGGCATTTGCGCTATGCCACCTTCGGTCGAGACGGCTTGGAGAACTGCCACCCGCGCCGCCGATTGAGCAACTGGATCACGCGCAACCTTGTGGTGGCCGGCAACTTCAACATGACCAATGTGGACGAGCTCTTCGAGCTGCTTGTCTCCATCGGACAAGTCCCGAAGGAACGCAGCGACACCATGACCGTGTTGGAAAAGATCGGGCATTACCTGGACATGGAGAACGAGCGTTTGCGAGTTCTCCACCACCAGCTGGGCTACAACGAAAAGCAGATCACTGCGATCATCGAGGAGAAGCTGGATGTGAAGAGCATCCTGCAACAAAGCGCGAGCGATTTCGACGGTGGCTATGCGCTGGCGGGCATGATCGGCCACGGCGATGCCTTCGTTCTTCGCGACCCCGCCGGTATACGCCCCTGCTTCTGGTATGCTGACGAGGAGGTGGTGGTGGCCGCCAGTGAACGACCCGCTATACAGACCGCTTTCGGCCTGAAGGTCGGGCAGGTGAAGGAGCTTGAGCCCGGCCATGCGTTGATCGTGAAGAAGGACGGCAGCTTCACCACCGAGGAGATCCTGCGACCCTTGGAAAAGCGCGCGTGCAGTTTCGAACGCATCTACTTCAGCCGAGGCAGTGACCAGGACATCTACCGCGAGCGCATCGCATTGGGCCGTTCGGTATGCCCCGCGATCCTTGAAGCCATCGACCACGATCTGGAAAACACCGTCTTCTCCTTTATCCCGAACACCGCCGAAGTGGCGTGCATTGGAATGATGAAAGAGATGGAGGATGAGCTGGACCGCGTCAAGGAGCGGCGCATCCTGGAACTGGGGCCGAAGCCCGATGTGAATGAATTGCGGGCCATACTGGCATTGCGCCCGCGTATGGAAAAGGTGGCGATCAAGGACGCGAAGCTGCGCACCTTCATCACCAACGAGAGTTCTCGCGACGATCTGGTGGCGCACGTCTACGACATCACGTATGGCTCCGTGCGACCGGGAAAGGATGCCTTAGTGGTGATCGATGACAGCATCGTGCGCGGAACCACGCTCCGGCAAAGCATCCTCAAGATGATGGACCGGTTGGAACCCCGGAAGATCGTAGTGGTCAGCAGTGCGCCACAAATCCGATATCCGGATTGCTACGGCATCGATATGGCCAAGATGGGCGACCTCGCAGCCTTCCAAGCTGCCATCTCCCTGTTGAAGGAAAGCAAGCAAGAGAATATCATCGACGATGTCTACGACCGTTGCTTGGCCATGGTGGACCGACCGATCACAGAACAGGAGAACATCGTGAAGGATATCTACCGCCCGTTCACCGCAGAGAAGATCAGCGATCGCATCGGGGAACTGCTGACACCACCGGAGATCAACGCAGAAGTGCGCATCGTCTATCAAAGCATAGAAGGCCTCCACGCCGCCTGCCCCGACCATACCGGCGACTGGTACTTCACCGGCAACTATCCAACGCCCGGTGGCAACCGCGTGGTGAACCGCGCCTACATCAACTGGCGGCAAGGCAAGAACGTGCGGGCCTATTGACGCACGTCATGAAGAGGATGCGCGAGGGTTCCCTGGGACGTTCCTTGGGACGCGCAGTGATCCTGTTGACTTGCACCTTCATCATTCTCCTTCCTGCGCTCATCAACGGTTTTCCGCTCGTCTACTCGGACACGGGGACCTATCTCAAAAGCGCTTTCGAGGGCTATATTCCCTTTGACCGGCCTTATTGGTACGGCGTCTTCGTTCGGATAACGAGTGGCGGAGGTCTATCACTTTGGGGCATTGTCATTGTACAATCCGCGCTATGTGCAGCGTACATCCTGCGCGTATCAAAGTTGCTTGTCCCAGCAGGCAAAGCGAAAGGAGCAGCAGTGATCTTCTGCGCAGTGCTGACGGCTGGAACAGGTCTCGGCTGGTATGCGGGACAATTGATCCCTGACATTTTCACTGGCATCGGCCTGCTTGCGGTCTACCTGTTGCTGCGGGGTCGTGAAGGTGCTTGGTTGCGCGACTTCGATGTCCTCATCGTGGTCGCCGCCTGCTGGATGCACTTGAGCAATCTGATCATTCTACCTCTCGTTGGATGCGCGCTGCTGATCTTGGGGCGCTGGTTCTCACCCGCACCGAAACCCTTCGATAAGAAGTGGAAATGGTTGGTCGCATCGACGGTGCTGGCATGGGCCGGTCTAGGGATTGCTAACCGTGTGGTCGATGGTGCGTTCTATCTCTCCCGATCCGGCCATGTATTCCTCGTGGGCCGAATGGTCGATACGGGCATGTTGAAGGCATACCTCAAGGAGCATTGCGCAACGGAGCACTTCAACCTATGCGCCTATGCGGACAGCCTACCTGGAACCAGCGGTGAATTTCTCTGGGGCGACAATAGTCCTGTATGGGAAGAAGGAGGCTGGAAGGCGACCGGTCCGGAATATGACCTGATCATCCGCGGAACGCTCGCCGAACCTCGATTTCTCCTTTGGCACGTCCGTGCGAGCGTGGCGTCCACCGCCGAGCAGTTATGTGCCTGGCACATCTGCGGAGGCCTTCAAACGGCTTGGTATCGCAGCCCGGATTGCCCTCCTTACGATATGATCTCCCAGCATATGCACCATGAGTTAGGCGGCTATCTCGCTTCCATGCAGAACGGCGGAAGAGGCGAATTGGAAATGCGTTGGCCGAACACTATCTATGAACTTACCTTGGGTTTGGCGCTCATCCTCGCGATGCTATTTCTGATCCGGAACAAGGGCAAGGCCTCCACTTCCGAGGTCCGGCTACTTATCGTATTCACGTTGGTGGCTATTGTGATCGGAGCATGGGCCTGCGCCACGTTGAGCGTTGTTGATACCCGCTACCTCGGCCGCGATTCATGGCTGCTACCCCTGGCCGTGCTCATCGCCATCACCGCTCATCCCGGGCTCTTCTCCCTTCGACGCTCCAGCAGTGAGCAATGAGCGCTGGTATGGATGCCTTGTTCTCAATGCTAAAGGTCGACCAATCGCCCTTTCCTTCTTAGCTTCTTGAGCAACGACGCCTTTGCCAGGATCTTGGCATCCCCGTGGACGACGATCCGCGAGGATCGGTCCACCCTCAATTTTGAAGAGCGCTCCAGCAGGAGCTCAGCGCCTGGCATCAGGTGCAGCTCGCTGCCGTTCTCGATCTGAAACCTGCCATGTGCTTCCACATGAACACGCGCACTGTCACTGACCACGAAACGTGTCGGCGGCGCGAAGTAGGCATAGCTCCTAACTTCCTGCTGAAGTGCCATTCGTGTGGGTGTCCTTGATCGGTCGATAAGCAATGTCGCGTCCTCGGCAACGGTAAGGGAATATCCGTCCTTGCCATGCAACGGAGGAAGAACGATGCTGTCGGCACACCAGCGCACATCCTGCGTCAGCCGTGTGTCACCGGTGCTCACCCGCACAGCGATGTCGCCATTCGCTCGCTGCTCCAGTAATTCCACGCGCATGCCGTTGATATAGACAGTGCGGTTGTCCGGCGGTTCGCCCTTGTTGATCTCCTGAGTTCCATTGCAACGCAGGGTGAGGATGTTGGCGCTGGAGGGGTTGGTGCCGATGCCTAGTACGCGCTTGCCATCGCTCGTCCATTCGTCACGTGCAGCACCGAAGAAGGCGGCATCATCCGCGAGCCTGCCATCGGGGCGATACCCTGCACCCACCACCAGCAGTTCCTTGCGTTCCACGCGGCCATCATGGTTCCGGTCATTCACCATCAACTCCTGTTCACTATTGCCACTCAAGGCATTCTCCCAGCGCTTCTTCATCCGGTAAGCCCATGATTCTCCATTGAATGGACATGTCGGTTTGATAGTATCATCGGTGATGATAATGTCGTAATGCCCGCTGGCTGTAAGCGCGTGGAGGTAGTCTGCGGAGCCGCCATAGATGTTCCGTCCCACCTTGTCATTACGCTCCACCTGCATGGTCATGAATAGGCCGGGCACAGCATCCGACAGGCAGCTGGCACCAGTGCTTTCCCAGTGGAAGCGATCCGTGGGCGAACCGTTGTGTGAGGTGGTCTGGTGATTCTCGATCCAAAGCCATTGCTGGTATGTATTCTCCGGTAGGAAGGGCATGCGCAGGTGCAAGGCATCACCGCTGGTGATGAAGTCCTTGAGGATGAAAACGCCCGTATCCCCGGCAAGTGGATCGAGATCGCCATTGATGTACTGGCCTTGCGCGTTGTGGGCGTTGATCCGATGGGGTGCCCCATCGGCCTTCCAGCCCAAACGGTCACGGTCCCATGCACTGCAGGTTAGCAGGCTGCTATTGGCTGCGCCCATCATGCTCCAACCGCCTTGGTCACAGAGCAGGTAGCTGTCGAACTGCGGAGCATTGCCGCCGCCGCTATGGAAGTTATTGCCACCCAGAAGAAGGTGATTGAACTCATGCTTGAGGATCTCGAATGGCAACCCATACATCGCTCCGAAGCGGCTCTGGGTATCGCTCGGATATCCGAAGAGTAGCCCTGCGCTGCCTGCATCGGTACTTCCCTGTCCATGGCGAAGGATGTTGCTATTGCGATAGATCACCATCACATGGTCATAGCTGTGCGGGTCATCCGCTCCTTTCACCTTGGGCTCTCCAGGCTTGCCACCGTCCTTCCACTGGTCGAAGTCAGAAATGGTAAGGTGATGCTCGGTGCGCAGCGAATCATCTTGGTCCGCCGTCTGCCAAGCCATGCCACTCAGGTCCCTGAAATTCTTCTGGGCGCTCTCATGGATGGTGATGATATGATCAAGGTAGTCGCCGAGTACCGTGAATTGGCCCAAGCTTATGTCACTGTAATAGCGCGTCACCTGTGCCTGGGGTTTCGCCAATGAGAAAGGATCGAACAGATCGTCCTTCCACTTGGGAAGCTGTCCTTTCGCCCAGTTATCCGAGCCGTCGGGTTGGGGGTCGTTCTTAGGGTTCTTATCGTAGTCGATCTCCGCGAAGATCACCAGGATGCGCATGGTGCCGTGCGGGCTGAGGTACCAGCCATTCTCACTATTCGGAAGTGCCGAACTGTCCGGAGCCGACCCTCGCTGCGCTTGGGAAGTGCTGATAATCAATAAGAAGATCAAAGCCAGCGACCAACGCATCCTGCCGAAGGTAGCTTTCCGCGGTCCACCAGAAGATCGACCGTGTGTCAACTTGTGGCCACCACCGCACGAGCTTTGAGCTGCGCGTTGACCGCTCGGACAAAGTTCCACGAACGATCGTTGATAACCGCCGGGGGCTTCACTACATTTGCGGCCCTTTTTGAGGACTTCAGTCTCCCGATCGAAATGATCCACCCCGAACACGACCGCGCCAAGATCTTCGGCGGTACCGCGACCCACGCGCTTGCCGAGCAGATCGCCGCCGTGGCGGGACAGGAGCTTGGCAAAGTGACCGTAAGCCGCTTCAGCGACGGGGAATTCCAACCTTCTTTCGAGGAGACGGTCCGCGGGAATGTGGTCTTCATCGTACAGAGTACGATGCCGCCCAGCGACAACCTCTTCGAGTTGCTGATGATGGTGGACGCGGCCAAGCGGGCAAGTGCCAAGCGCATCGTAGCGGTGATCCCATACTTCGGCTTTGCACGGCAGGACCGCAAGGACAAGCCTCGCGTGAGCATCGGTGCCAAGCTGGTGGCCAATATGCTCACCGCTGCCGGCGTAGACCGCGTGATGACCATGGACCTCCATGCCGACCAGATCCAAGGATTCTTCGAAGTACCCGTGGACCATCTCTTCGCCAGCAGCATTTTTCTTCCGCATGTGCAGAAGTTAGCCTTGCCGAACCTTGTGATGGCGGCGCCTGATACCGGTGGCACCAAGCGCGCCAACGCATACGCGAAGCACTTGGGCGTGGACATGGCCATCTGCTATAAGCAGCGAAAAGTGGCCAACCAAGTGGACAGCATGACGGTGATCGGGGACGTGGCCGACAAGAACGTGATCCTCGTGGACGACATGGTGGATACCGCCGGCACACTCACCAAAGCCGCAGGCATGATGATGGATCAAGGCGCCATCAGCGTTCGCGCCATGTGCACCCATGCCGTTCTTAGCGGTGATGCTTGCGCGCGCATCGAGGCCAGCGCCATCACCGAACTCATCGTTACGGACACCATACCGGTGGATGCCGAAAAGCTCCGCCACACCAACAAGGTCAAACAACTGTCCGTGGCACAGTTGTTCGCCGATGTGATCCAACGCGTGCGGGACCACGAAAGCATCAGCAGCCATTTCATCATCGCATAACCCCCGAGGCCAAATGAAGAACGTCGAACTCACCGGCACCAAGCGCGCCATCAGCGGTACCACCGGTGCCAAGGAGATCCGCCGCAATAAGCAGGTCCCCTGCGTCCTCTACGGAGGCCAAGAAGTCCTCCATTTCAGTGTGGACGAGCGCGCACTGGGCAAGATCGTCAATTCACCTGACGCGTTCAGCGTCGAGCTGAACATCGATGGAGAGAAGCGCACTGCTCTGCTGCACGACAAGCAATTCCAGCCGTTGACCGACGCTATCATCCACGCCGACTTCCTCGAGACCGTGGCCAACAAGGAGGCGAAGGTCTCCATGAACGTGCGCCTCAAGGGCCAATCCGTCGGCGTCCGCAAAGGTGGCAAGATGACACAGAGCTTGCGCAGGTTGCGCGTGAAGGGCATGGCCGACAAACTCCCAGAGATCATTGAGCTGGACGTAACGGATCTTGATCTGGGGGGGAGCATCAATGTCAAGGACATCAAGATCCCCGGCATGACGATCTTGGAAAAGCCGAGTGATGTGGTGGTCTCCGTGAAGATGCCGAAGAAGGTCGAGACCCCGGCCGAGACCGCCGCCGCTGCCGGGACCCCTGCAGCTGCCGCAACACCTGCCGCAGCCACCGACAAGAAGGCCGAGCCTGCCAAGAAGTAAGGACGGTCCATTGGTATGAAGTATCTCGTGGTAGGCCTTGGGAATCCCGGGGCTGAATACGCAGGCACTCGACACAACATCGGATTTCAAGTAGTGGACGCTCTCGCAGAGGCGTCCACTACTGTTTTTGTCCCTGGCCGGTACGCTGACCAAACGAGTTTCAAGCATAAGGGGCGCACATTCGTACTGGTGAAGCCGAATACCTTCATGAACCTTAGTGGTAAAGCCGTTCGGCATTGGATGGATCAGGAGAATATTCCCTCCGACCGCATCATCGTTGTGGCCGATGACCTCGCGCTGCCATTCGGTAAGATCCGTTTGCGAGGTTCAGGTGGCGCTGGCGGGCACAATGGCCTTTCCAGTATCATCGACTTGATCGGAACGGAGGAATTCCCAAGGCTCCGTTTCGGCATCGGAAGCGATTTTCCGCGCGGTCGCCAAAGTGAGTACGTGCTGGGTCATTGGAGCCCAACTGAAGTGGAAACGTTGGAAACGCGCGTGGAGCTGGCGTCAAAGGCCATCGTGCAATTCGGTTTGCTGGGGATCGCTCAAGCGATGAACGCGTTCAATACCCGGTGAGCCATGGCTAATGCCGCGACAGCCAACTGCGGATCCGGCACGGTGGTCCAACAGGGATAAGTGTCCGGCAAACCAACACCGGGATGTGCATAGTTCCGGCATTTCAGAGATGGACGGCGCCAGCCGGGGAACATACTTTGTCGAGACCGCCCAGATGAGATCCCGCGTGGAATTTATCTCCCCTGTTCTACAACGGGTCCGCAGCATACTGCGGATGCGCTCCCGCGCGTTCGTATCCTTGATCCTTCTCGGTTCGCTGCCTTTGCTGATGGGTGCGGAGGAGCAACGGCAGGCCGACAAGGACACCATCGCTATCATTCAGGCCAGCTACATCTACAACATCGCCAAGCTCGTGGAATGGCATGACCCCGGCGCACGGACCGGGCCATTCATCATAGGGATCCTCGGAAGTGACAACCTCTATCAGGAGCTGGTCAAGAAATATGCAATGCGCTCCATCGGCAAACAGCCTATCGAAGTGCGCAAGCTGCCCATGTCCGCAGAGGTGGACCGGTGTCACATCCTTTTCCTTCCTCGATCGGCGCGGGCACTACTCCCCGCATTGCTACGCCGCGAGCAGACCCGGTCCACATTGATCATCTCCGATTATCCGCAGGCCCTGTCCGAAGGAGCCGTGGTCAATTTTGTGAGCGCGGCCAATACACTCAAGTACGAGATCAGCCTAGTGAACGCCAAGAAGCATGACCTTGATATCGGCCTTACCTTGAAGCAACTTGCGGACCGGGTGGTCGAGTGATGATGAAGCGTCTCTTCTCCATAGCCATCTGCTTCTGGACTTTCGCCACGGTCGTATGCGCTCAATCCGATATCTTGGTGGAGGCCAACGACAAGTATCGGCAAGGCGATCTTGCTGCTGCGCGCACCTTGGTGGATAAGGCCATCCACGACAAGAAGCTGGCTGACACACCGGAGCCGTGGGTGTTGCGCGGATTCATCTACAAAGATCTCTACAAGGCAGCTCCGGATGCGGAGGACGCCGGTGTATTGCGGGACGAGGCTTTGGCCAGCCTTTACACAGGGGCCAACTTGGACACCGCCAAGCAGTATTCCGACAATGCGCTTCGTGCATACGATTACTTGGCCAAGACCATCTACAACGATGCCGCGCACGCATTGAACGACATGGATGACGCACGGGCCATCGCTCTGTACAACAAATACAAGGAGACCGTCTCCCGTACAGATCCCAAGGCCAACTTCACCGAGCGCGACATTGATTTCGAGAATGCCTTGGGTACGCTCTACACCAAACGCTTCAACGAGGCTCGGGACCAGGTCCAATGGTACGACAAGGCCGTCGGGACCTACGAGCACGTGTTGCAGCAGGACAGCATGAACTATGGAGCCAACTACAACTTGGCCACACTGTATTACAATCGTGGGGTATTCAACATCCAGCAGATCAGCGCGGAGAATGATATTCCCAGCATTCAACAGATCCAATTAGCGAGCAGGGAATTTTTTGCCTTAGCACTGCCATACATGCTGAAGGCCCACCACATGGACCCCGCACGCAAGGAAACACTGCTTGGATTGGAGGGGATACATTACAGCCTCCAGGACGAGGAACAGAGCCTCTACTACCGGCACAAGTATGAGGAGCTGAAGCAGGATGAGGGCAAGCCGAAGGACCCATGATCGCTTGAGATGAGATTTCGGATGACCATCGGGCGCCGGATCGGGCTAGGGTTCGGCCTGTTCATATTTTTTGCCCTATTGGTGGTGTTGCTCACGAACCGCACCTTGGAGCGCAGCCGTGCGATGAACACGCAGATCACCGCCGTCTATCTTCCTTCGGTGGATGCTCTGGTCCGCCTACGTAATTTGATCGTGAACTCTAGGACCTTGATCAAACACTGGGCGCTGGTCGAAAGCATTCCGGATGCGCCCGAGAAGACGGCGCTGATCGAACTGACCGATCGCGACCTGCCGCGATTGATGGACCAGATCGACACCTTGGAGGCCGGATGGGACAAGGCCGATGTGGGAATGATGAACAAGACCTTCACCGACATGAGCGTCCTTTTCGCCCTACACGATAGCGTGAAGGCTCTGCTGCCCAGCTTCGAGAGCTATAAGGACCCCGTTGCATTTTTCAACGCAAAGGACCTCGCTGAGGAAGGTGGACCGCTGGATGTGCAGAGCAACAAGGTTCTTCAGGACCTGTCCGACCTGCTTATTGTTCAGGAGGCCAAGCGGCAGACGTTAAGGAGTGGCATCATCCACGGCTTCGATTCCCTGAAATTCTTTGTACTCTACCTCGGTTCGGCGCTGGTGCTTGTCGGTGCCCTTTTGGCTTTCCTTATCGTGCGTGGTATCACTCGGCCATTAAGGCGCCTTCGCGCTGTACTTATCGCATTGGGTCGCGGTGTTTTCCCCAGGGCGAGGATCGTGTCCACCAATGATGAGGTAGGGGACATGTCGCTGGCTCTTTCCGGGTTGATCGAAGGTCTTCGCCGTACTACTGACTTCTCCCATGAGCTGGCAGCAGGCAACTATGATGCGGACTACCAGCCTTTGAGTGGCGACGATGTTCTTGGGCACGCCCTGTTGAAAATGCGCGGCGAATTGGAGGAACGCGAACGCGGACTCGAGGCGAAGGTGACGGAGCGCACCGAAGAAGTAGTGCGGCAGAAGGAAGAGGTGGAACGCCAAAGCCGCAAGGTGGTGGAACTCTATAAGAACGTCACCGACAGCATCCGCTATGCCAAGCGCCTGCAGGAATCGATCCTGCCAACAGAGGCGCGGATCAAGGAGTTGCTCCCCGAGAATTTCGTGTTCTACCGTCCCAAGGATATCGTTAGCGGCGACTTCTACTGGGTGGAGCCCGTAGCCGGAAAGGTGGTCTTCGCCACGGTGGACTGCACCGGCCATGGAGTTCCCGGCGCATTCATGAGCCTTGTGGGCTACAACGGTCTGAATCAGATCGTGAAGGAGCGTGGGATCACCCGGCCGGGCAAGGTGTTGGAAGAGCTCAATCGCATCGCTTATGAGATGTTGCACAAGGACCGTGACCAATTCATCCGTGACGGAATGGATATGGCCCTCTGCTCCTTCGATCCGTTAACGGGCGTGCTCGAATTCGCCGGCGCGAACTGTCCTCTTTATCTGGTCCGGAATGGTCAGATCGAGCAATTTGCCCCGGACAAGATGCCTATCGGCGGCTTCGACCTGGGTGAGCACACCTTCTTGGACCACCATATTGAATTGAGACGCGGTGACACGGTCTACTTGTTCTCGGACGGCTATGCAGACCAGTTCGGTGGGCCAAAGGGCAAGAAGTTCCTATACCGCCGCTTCCGCGAATTGCTTTTGCAGGTCTCGGCGGAGCCCATGGAGAGGCAAAAAATAATGCTCGCGAACAGTCTGCGCGAATGGCGTGGCGCTCAGGAACAGGTGGACGATATCCTAGTGATGGGTATGCGGGCCTGAACAGCCGGACACACCCTGCTTTCGTTACTGAAAGCTCCACCCTGAACCTGCGGAGGACTCCCGCGGATTCATCAGCATCACAGGGATCTGCGCCTCATTGGTGATGACCTCCTGCTCATATGGCACGCCGAGCACGCCGAAGATGTTGCCCTTTGCCAAGTTCATGATCGCGATCAGGTCTGCATCGGTCTTCTCCGCATGTTCGATCAAGGCATCCACGAACTTGCCACTATCAACATCCGCGATGGTGGCCTCTAACTGCACCCCTCGCTCGCCGAAGTATTGCTTGGCAAAGCGGATGTTGTTCTCCAATTGCTTGTGGAGGAACTCATCATCCTCTCGCGGTGTGAACACATGCACCTTGCTGTCAAAATAACGGGCCATATCAGCCACTAAGGCCACTTTTTGGCGTGTCTCCCGCTGAAGGTCCAAGGGAACCACAATGTTCGAGTACCCCTCGGGGCCGATATTCTTTTCCTGCACGACGATGAAAGGCACTTTCCCGTTGGTGATCACACGCAGGGCCCGACTACCGGTGATGAACTGCATGCCCCGCATTCCATGAGTGCCCATAACGATGAGCTCAGCACCGATCTCCGACGCCGAGTTACCGATCTCCTCATACACAGAGCCCACGCGTACCAACGGTTCCACGCTCACCTGGCCTGACCATTTTTTCGCGCGTTCCACCTCCAAGCTGACCTTGATGCGGGCCTCTTCGAGTTCCGATGGCTTGGATACGATGTGTAGGATGCTGATCAAAGCACCGGTGCGCTCCGCGAGTCCCGCGGCATGGTTCATGGCACAATCGGCCACCTTGGTAAAGTCTGTAGGAACCAGTATCCGCTTTGCTTTTGAGGTCATGTGCGTTGATCAGGATTTACGTAGATCCAGAGGCGCTAAAGATAGATCCATCCCACATCATCGAAGCCGTTGACAAACGTTGCGCAAATGACTATGAACGCCTGTAAACGACTACCGACCGGATCACTCGGTCTTCTCCATCAATGTTTGCGGTGCGGCTCGGAATTGACCGGTCCGTTCAAAAACAACCCAACACAAATGGAACAGCAGATCAAGAACCGCGTGCAATTAATGGGCAACTTGGGAACCGATCCCGACGTGCGCGAATTTGAGGGTGGACGCCGCTTGGCCCGTTTCAGGGTGGCCACCAATGAAAAGTTCATTTACGGCGACGGATTGTCCAAGGAGGAGACACAGTGGCATTCAGTCGTTGCCTGGGGACGAGTCGCCGAGAAGGTCGCTCAGCAACTCCAAAAAGGCAGCAAACTGAGTTTGGAGGGCCGATTGGTACATCGTGTCTACGAGACCAAGGACGGACAAAAACGATACGTGACGGAAGTGGTCATGAACTCCTTCGCGATGATCGCTCAACAGGAAGAAGTGGCCGATGCCGCCTGACGCGACCGGTAAAGATCCCGGTGCGGGCAAGGGTTTCCCAAAGCCCGCACCGGAGACCGGCGGTGACCGGCCTACCCTTTTACCACTCGGAGGCTGACTGTGCCCGATCGAGAGGTCAAGTGCACAAAGTAGACCCCGGGCGACAGTTCCTTTCCGGAGATCGTAGTGGTGCCGCTCGCCGCGACCCCACCTGCGAAATGCACCTTCCCGAGTACATCCACCAAGGTCCAGTCTGCTTCTGGCGCCGCTCCTTCAATGTGCAATTCGTCCGAGAATGGGACTGGGAATGCCCGCAACGCAAGGGTGGATGGAACCTGATCGATCGCTGCAGAACCTTGTATTGTACTGACCCACTGGCAGACCTGGGCCATACACGTGTCCGTTGCCAAAGGCCCCCACAAGGCGATCGATCCGCAAATATCAAAGTAGCCATCCTCGGCATAGGTGTGGATCACCGGGCTCCCGGAAGCGGTGTCGCCGTCGCCAAGGTCCCAGTGTATCGACGAATTCATCCCAGAGGTGACGCTGTGGTCGAATACCTCGACCGTCCTCTCGTACTGGACCACGCCGATCGCCGCATGCAGCAGTGTATCGCAGGGCACATCCGCAGGTCCGAGGTAGATCCAGTTGCAGGCTTTGGCCGAGCAGTTGGCCGTGGTCACCGTCAGGCAGGCCTGGTAGGGGCCCATTCCTGGATACGTATGGACCGGTGCAGCCTCCGTTGAAATGGAACCATCCCCGAGATCCCAGGTCACGCTTTGGACCGGCTCACCCGATACGGTTTGATCGATGAAGGTGATCGATCCGTCCTGCACCGCAATGGTAAAGGCCGGCTGCAGTCCGGCACAGATGGGATCTACCGGCACTGGCACCAGTTCGCAATGGACCGAGGTGCAAACAGCCTGTTGGTCATCCAAGACATCGGCGCGCAGACATACCAGATAATCACCTTGGGAGGGGAATGTGACCTGCGGCTGTTGGGCAAAGTCGTACTGGTTGAGGTTTTCCCCGAGAAACGCCCATTCCGTGGTAAGCGCACTTGTGCCAACAGGCAATGTCGGGGCGAATGAATAGAGGTAGCCTCCAAGATCCGCGTGCAAGAAAGTCGCTGTCTGCAGACTATCGCACGGAGGAGCTTGCGCCTGAAGTTTCGAACCGGGCAAAACACCGGAAAGAACTGCGAAAAGCAGTCCGGGAAGAATGCGGTCGGGACAGATCATTCGTGGACGCGAAGCATGTAGCATAGACTTGCATGAATGCCTGAACGCAAAGGCATGGCGTATGGAGAGTTGCCGTTATGGGACAAAGGAAAGAGTCCTATTGCATAGCTCGGTCCCGCCCATAGCTGCCAGTTCTCGGTGAGTGCATAGCCGATGTCCAAAGCGACGCTGCCCGTCATCAACACCGTGTTGCGCTTCATATTCGTGGACCGGACATCCACCGTGGAGAGCCCACTTCCGTCAACCCCGTTTTCCAATGTCACACCGGACCGCAGGGTGTTGTACTCAACTGCGGCACCGATAGCCGCCCGGTATTTCCAGCGACCCATGCCATGCTGCCAAGAGGCCTCCACCGGAATACGCAAAGTGGAATAACGGTTCTCCGCCGCTACTTGCTCTTGGGCAGGTGCCAGCACAGACACCGTTTCGGTATAGCTGGCGATCACCTCGCCGTTGAAGGTGACCACATAGGGCACCAAGGAATCCATGGGAGCCAGTACATGGTCCACATGTCGGAATTCTGAGCGGCTTGCGCAGTACATCACGCCGAGCGATAGGCCCCACCCCTTGCTACTGACCAAGCCTCCGCTGAGGCCGGTGCCCCAGACCGGGTGCGACCGTTCCGTGCTATTGAGCGCTTGTGCGATCACCAGATCGCCGCCGTGCCACTTGCGCGTTTCCGCGTAGGACCCGACATCCAGACCGAACCACCACCGGATCCTGCTACGAGGCAAGGACGGAACGGCACGGGCTACCGGGGTAGCATGCCCGATCGACAGATCGTTCAACTCCGGACGGATCCGAAGCCGTTCGATGCGCATGTCGGAAATATCGATAGGACCGGCTATGGTCGCATGCTGTATCTCTATTCCAGCATCAACTGGTGCAGGGGCTGAGAACCTGTCGTTGCTTTGGTCGGCCACGCTCTCTACCTGCGGAGTCAATGCTGCCTGTATCGTCTGCCGGTCCAGCGGTGAAAGTGATACCATGAGTGGTACAGCTTCTTGGTCCGGAGTAGCGCTTGCTTCGACCTTTTCTGCATGTACGATCTTTCCTACCCCGCCCGTCGCCGATGGCCTGGACATGGACGATGATGACTTCAGCGGAAAAGCACTGTCATTTTCTACTACCCTTTCAAAGGACGCGGCCGGCATGGAACCACCTGTGGCCGACACGGTCGCATTTCTTGCAGCTTCTTTCTTGGATGCAGGTTCCATTGGAAGCTCTCCAACAGCATGGACTGGATCATTGCTTGTGATCTTCCCCTCACCCGCACTGCGCGATACCACCTCGTAAGTACCGATGCCGGAGCAGAGGAGTATCAGGGCCAGCAGCCCCCAATGCCTCCGGAAGAATAGAAAGCCACGATGACGCGCACCGCGCTGTTGGACGATCCCGTTCCATACCGCTTTTGGTGGTTCAACCTCCGAATCCCGCAACGTGCTGGCAAAAAGGTCATCTACCGCTTGTCGCTCGTTCATGTCGTTCCGTGGGTCTCAATTCGTTCAAGCGCTGTTGAAGCAAGCGCCGCGCTTTGGCCAATTGGCTGCGCGAGGTGCTCTCCGCGCAGCCCAGCATGGCCGCTATCTCCGCGTGGTCGTAGCCTTCGATCGCAAAAAGGTTGAAGACCATGCGATATCCGTCCGGGAGCTCGCGCACAAGGGCCAGTAATTCCTCCTCGCCAAGGTTCTGCACGGCCATGGGCCCTACCGACCGCTCATCAAGGTGTTCCGTGCCCAGCACCTCGTTGCGCACGGACTTCTTTCGGTAGTGGTTGATGCAGGTGTGTACCATGATGCGGCGTACCCATCCCTCCAGCGAGCCTTCCATGCGAAATCCTTGGACCTTGTCGAACACGCGGACAAAACCTTCTTGCAACAGGTCCTCAGCCTCCGCACTATTTCGGGCATAGCGCAGGCACAGAGCATACATGCGCCGTGTAAATCGCGTGTATAAAGCTTCTTGGCATCGGCGGTCCTCCCGTCGGCACCCTTCGGCCATCTCGCGTTCGGTGAGTTCCCGTGTTTCGATCGAAGTCCTTCTATGTTGAAGACAAGTGACTCGCGGCAAGCGCTGCCTAGGCCATGCTGACTGATCTTAAAAATAGGATGTCGGCTTTCAATAGCCGTTGACTGTCGTTGTGCAAACAGCTATGAACGCCTACAAACGCAAGATCGACCGACTACGGGTTTGGCCTCGCTGAATGTTTGCATCGGAGTTCGGTGCAAGACTCCTTAACCCGTAAAACCAAAAACCCCAATACGATGAAGACCATGAACAACACCGTACGCCTGATCGGTAACCTTGGCTTTGACCCCGAAGTCCGCGAGATCGCCAAGGGACGCAAAGTGGCCCGTCTCAGTGTCGCCACCAACGAGAGCTACACCAACTCTGCCGGGGAGCGTGTCACCGACACGCAATGGCACACCGTGGTGGCTTGGGGCCGCATTGCCGATCAGGTGGAGCGCATGCTCGAAAAAGGCTCTCCCATCATGTTGGAAGGGCGCTTGGTGCACCGCAGCTATGAAGGCAAGGATGGCATGAAGCGCTACGTGACCGAAGTGGTGCTGAGCGATTTCAAAGTGATCGCCCACATCAAGTCTGAAGAAGAGATGAAGGCTGCCGCCTAGGCTGCCGGATGAAACAGGAGTTAGGGGCGCGATGAGCGCCCCTTCCTTTTTTAACCAGGACCGAGGCCATTTGCCGGCAAAATGCAAATGACCACTCAAATTAAAAGAGGCCCCAGCTATGCGCTGAGGCCTCTTGCTCCCCGGGTTGGACTTGAACCAACGACCCCCTGATTAACAGTCAGGTGCTCTAACCAGCTGAGCTACCAGGGAAGAAACCCTTCTTTAAAAGGGAGCGCAAAAGTAGAAAGCTTGAGCACTCCCACAAGTTGCCGCGCATTCTCCACCTTTGCGCCCTCAAAAAAACCTCCCTCGCGCATGCAATTGGTCACTGTGGGTACCGTCGCCTTCGACAACATTGAAACCCCTTTCGGTAAGGCCGAGAAGGTGGTGGGCGGTGCCGCCACTTACATCTCTTTGGCCGCTTCATTCTTCCTGAAGAAGCAAGGTATCGTAAGCGTGGTGGGCGATGATTTCCCCGCGGAGATGATGGAAACGATGCGCGCAAAGGGCATCGATCAGGCCGGTCTGGAAATACTAAAGGGCAAGGAGAGCTTCTTCTGGAGCGGCAAGTACCACTACGACATGAACACGCGGGACACGCTGGAAACGCGATTGAACGTGCTGACGGAGCTGGACCCAAAACTCAACGCCGAATATCGCTCGACGAAATACCTCATGCTCGGAAACCTGGATCCCAAGGTGCAGGCGATGGTGTTGGACCAAGTGGAACACCCCGCGATGGTGGTGTTGGACACGATGAATTTTTGGATGGACAGCGCCATGGATCAACTCAAGGAGGTCATCAAGCGCGTGGACATCCTCACGATCAACGACTCCGAAGCACGGCAATTGAGCGGAGAGCACAGTTTGGTGAAGGCCGCCCATGTGATCATGGACATGGGTCCCAAGTTCCTCGTGGTGAAGAAGGGCGAACATGGGGCTCTCCTCTTCAACAAGAAGAATGTCTTTTTCGCCCCGGCATTGCCGCTCGACGAAGTTGTCGATCCCACCGGTGCCGGCGACACATTTGCTGGGGGCTTCATCGGTTTTCTCGCCCACAGCGGCGATCACAGCTTCAACAACCTGAAGCGGGCTATCATCGTGGGCTCTGCCTTGGCCTCTTTCTGCTGCGAGAAATTCGGCGTTCAGCGTCTCTTGGAGATCGACCGTGAGGACATCGACCGTCGGATCAACCAGTTCGTGGAGCTGGTCGATTTTGACATCCAAGTGGTCAACGATTGATCGGCTTCCGGAAGTCGGGTAAAAACGAAGCCTTGCGTCCGTGATCACGGACGCGAGGCTTTTTTCGCTGCAGGCCTAGCTACCCAAGTAGCTGAATTCGCGCACACCGCTATCGTTGAACGGCCCGGGCACCAGCTTTCCATCACTATCGATCAGTTCCAAGTGTACCGTGTGCTTGCCGAGTTCGAGGCCTTCGATGAAGTAGGCGTCCCACTTATTGATGGTCCACACTTCGCCATCGATGGTGGCGCGCACGCTGAATCCCTTATCGGTCAGATCGGTATTCAACAAGTAGAAGTCCAGCAGGATCTTGTCACCATCCATCTGCTTATAGTCCCCTTTCGGGCGGCTGTAGAATAGTGTGGGGTCTTTGGTCACATCGCCGACAGCGACACCGCCTTCGCCGGGCATCGTGAATTCTTTGACCACCACGGCCTTGTTGCTCTTCAGACTCTCGTGGTAGCTGCGGCTCAGGAAGCACAGCGCCACATTCCGCCCGGGACCGGCCTTTTCGGTGAAGTCGGAATTGTATTCTGCCTTGTACGGCTGGTTGTTGAGGATGAAGTGTATGTGCTGTCCATCCTTGCTGTTGGCGCATCCACGTGTGCCTGCATCGGGGGTTTGCGCTTTCAGGTCGAAACCGTTGACGGTGAACTTATACTCCACGTCCAAGGTCTTGCTGTTCGGGATCAACGTGTCCAGTTTCAGGTCCGCATCGGGGAACTGGGCTGCCGGCGGGGCCACCACAAGTTTCAATTTGGCATCCGCAGGAGCAACTACCGCGGGGCGCTCAGCAGGGGTCACGGTAAGGGTGTCCTTTGCCGGTGGCGGTGTTGTCGGTTCGGAAGGCGGATTGCCGCAAGCGGCCAAAAACAGCATCCCAAGTAACGGGTAGACTTGATTTTTCATGTTCGTTCGGGGTTATTCAAAGCTCAGCAGAAGTTGTCCCTTTTCCACGGCGGTGCGCTCTGCCACATGGACCTGCTTTACCGTTGCGTCGCCGGGACTTTTGATCACGTTCTCCATCTTCATGGCCTCCAGCACCAGCAAGGGGTCGTTCTTCTTCACCACATCGCCTTCTTTCACAAGTAGCTTGAGTACAAGGCCGGGCATAGGCGCCTTCAACTCGCGGACCACTTTCTGAGCCGTCTTGTCCATACCAAGCACCTGCATCAGGCGGGAGCGTTCATCCTCAAAGCGCACCGTATGCACATGGCTTCCGATGCGCAACCGCACAACGCCCGTCTCGAGATCCTCCTTCAGCACGAGCACATTGAACGAGCGGCCTTTGCGCACCAAACTGTACATGCCCGGGCCGGAGAGAACAAGGTCTGCGCGATCGTTGCCTGGTAGCTCCCAGCTTGCTGAGGGAGTGGGACGCTCCAAGACCAAGGCCACATGACCCGTATTGACGGTGGCGAAGAGTTTGGCTGACATGGGCACCATTGGCAGGAACAGATCAGTTTGGCGAATGTTCAATCCGTGACCGCCTATGGGGCGAAGATACCGTCATCATCATCGCCCATGCGCTCATACGCCTCATCAGCTGGCAGGCCAGGTTGCTCGCGCGCGGCCACGGCCAAGCGGTCGCACAGCTCATTCTGAGGATGGCCCGCATGTCCGCGTATCCATTGGAACCGCACCTTGTGTTTGCGATAGGTCAGGAGAAAACGCTTCCATAGGTCCGGGTTCTTCTTCTTGGCAAAATGCTTTTTCTCCCAGCCAAAGACCCAACCCTTCTCTACGGCATCCACGACATACTTGCTGTCGCTGACAACCTTCACCTCCTGGCCTTCACCCTTCAAGGATTCCAAGGCGACTATAACGGCCAACAACTCCATGCGATTGTTGGTCGTTCGGCGAAAGCCCCCCCAAAGTTCCTTGTGATGAGGTCCTGCTTCCAACACGGCGCCAAAACCGCCCGGACCAGGGTTGCCACTTGCGGCGCCATCGGTGTAAATGGTGATCTTCATATGATGGACGCGCGACAGAGGTCAAGCCAAGCCAACGCCTAGCGCGGAACTGGGTCGGTATTTTTTCATCAGGTTGGCCAACGGGTCGCAAAGGCCAAAGAAAAGACCGGTGTGCGACAATGGTGTACGATGTCTGCGCAGGAAGCCGGGCCATTCGCTGAGGCTCACATAATGGCAATCCATTGGGATCCCGGATCCATCATGCACCTGTTTGGCCGCTTTTACATGCGCCAACGGGAAATTCATGCCTGCCGCCAGTGAACCGTAAAGCGTCGACCAATAGCGCGGATTCACCTCGATCACAAGGGGAGCTTGACCATCCTTGGGGATCCTGAGGTCCACATGAGCGATGCCATTCCATCCCATACGGGCCATCATGCGGTCCACCATCACCTCCACATCGGGGTTGCGATGGAAATGCAGCGCATTGCTCGGCGCGAATTGTCGCGTGGGATGCATAGGCTGCTGCACAGTTGAAGCCACCACTTCCCCGCTTATGCACAATACACTGCGGTCGATGTCGTGGCCATCCAGAAAATGTTGAATGATGTAAGGAGGATCCGGACGGAGATACTCATGCAGGACTTTTCGGAGATCCCGAGCACATTTGAACTTGAGAATGCCATGGCCTCCGCTGCCTATCCGGGGTTTCAAAAGGACCGGCTCGTCGTTGTGAAAGATATCAAGGCATGCGGGAGAATCCACCAAGGCCGTTACGGGTGTTGGAATACCAGCCTGCTGCATCGCTAAGTGGAACAACCATTTATCGTTGACCATGGAGATCTGGTCCAAGGTCGGCACGGGTGCCAAGTGTGCATGGACAGCTAAGGCCTTTGCATGCCGGGAAACGAATTCGATCCCCGGGCCCGAAACCGGTAGCAGGACATCATATTTTTCTCTCTCGATGATCCTTTCCAGATCATCGAACGGTGATGTGGATCTCAATGGAAAAGTCCGGTCCACATAGCGGGAATACCTGGAGAGGGCTCGGGGGTCGACAAAAGTCGCATCCACCTGGAGGTTGGGGTTCCCTCGTTTCAGGCACTGGGCCACCGCAAGAGTGAACGGGCTGTCCCCATCCGGGATCAGCACCTTCCATGCCGGAAGCCCCAATGACGTAGCACGTGAGGCATCCTTAGTCATCCGCGGTCATTGCTGGCCCCAGCGGTCTTCCTTGGGTCGTTCGACGGTGGTCGCATATTCCGGTCAAGCCCATACCCGATATTCAGGGAAAGAGGTAGGTGATGTTGCCGGCGAAAAGCTTCACGCTGATCGCGAGCAAGATCACACCGAATGCCTTGCGCAGCACGATGAGGCCTACCCGCCCCAGAAAGCGTTCGATACGATCCGTCAGCAAGAGCACGATCACGACCACGATCATGTTCAAGACGATGGCGGTCAGGATCTCCAAACGGCTGAATTCCGCGCGCAGCGACAACACCGTAGTGATTGTGCCGGAACCGGCGATCACTGGGAAAGCCAAGGGAACTATGCTATACACCTTGGGATCTTCGCTCAGGCCCGGCGCGGAAGTTTCCTCCTTGAACAACCGAATGCCGAGGGTCATTTCCAACGCTATGAAGAAGAGCACCAAGGAGCCCGCCACGGCAAAGGAGTTCACGTCGATACCCAAGAAGGAAAGGATGCTTTCCCCTAGATAGAGGAAGACTATCATGATGCCGGCGCTCACCAAGGTGGCACGCGCCGGATAGATCTTACCGGCCTTTTCCCTCACTTGTAGAATGACCGGTATGCCGCCGATGATATCTATCACGGCGAACAGGACAAGGAAGGCCTTACCGACATGGGCGAGTTTGAACATGCGCCCAAAGATGGCGATGCCATCGTTAGCCCTGAACGGAACGATCCGCCTTTCCCAGAAGCTCAGCGTGCGCCTCGACCACGGTCGGGTAGTGGGCGTGTTCCAAGGCATGCACGCGATGGGCCAATGCGGCCCCATCATCAGTGGACAGCACCGGACATCGCGCTTGGAAAAGGACCCTTCCCTCATCATACTGTTCGTTGACCAGGTGGATGGTGATGCCGCTTTCCCGCTCCCCTGCAGCGAGGACCGCCTCATGCACAAGGCCACCATACATGCCCTTACCTCCATATTTCGGAAGTAGGGAAGGATGGATATTGATGATCCTTTCCGGATAGGCACGCACCAAGTCCGACGGGATCAAGCGCATGAATCCGGCCAGCACCACCAAGTCGATATGGAAGTTTTCAAGCTCATCCAATAGGGCGCCTCCCTGCAGTTGGGCGCCATTGAATAGATAGCTGGGTACATGGTGGTCCCAAGCTCGTTGAACCACACCAGCCTTTGCCCGGTCGCATCCCAAGAGGGCCACTTCCGCGAACGGATGCCCATTGAAGTGTTCCATGAGTTTGTCGGCATTCGTGCCGGAACCCGAGGCAAGGATCGCGATGCGGACCATGGCGCGAAGGTGCGAAAGCCTAATGGAGAAGCATAACGAACCAAGCGGAACCACGCACTTTCGATCGAGGAAAGGCAAAAAAATGAGGGGTGCGCGCTCGAAGATGTCCATACTTGGGAAATTGTATTTCCTTTGCAGCCACATCACAAAAACGAACGGACATGTCCGACATCAAGTCAAGGGTCATCGCTATCATCGTGGATAAGCTCGGGGTAGACCAGGGCGAGGTCACACAAGAGGCGAGTTTTACCAACGACCTTGGCGCAGACAGCCTGGATACCGTCGAGCTCATCATGGAGTTCGAGAAGTAATTCAACATC
>JBEPUG010000010.1:0-33130 GCA_041691695.1 Flavobacteriales bacterium | reverse complement strand
AAAGGCTCCGTCGGCAATGCCACCCCGATGCCGCCCAAGTTCAACTGTTCCAGAATGATCGAGAGCGGGGTGGTGAAGACGATGAACAGCAGCACCTTGTCCGTGGCGGCGATAACGGCCCAGCCCAGCAGCAACGCCACCGGAAGCAGGTTCAGCCAGTAGAACTCGTGGACGGTCAAGAGCGTGTTGATCAGTATGAATGCCACGCATGCCAAAGGGATCCACCAGCTCTTCAAGGTGCGCACCATGGCTCAACGGCTTTCTATCGAGGTTGTCCGCCGCCGATCGCGCAGGAATACAAGGACGTAGCAGAATAGCAGCGCGGATACCACGGCGATCACCATGATGACCCAACGCACAGGCCAATCCTTCCGGTCGGGCACCTCCGGGTACACTACCATGTTCGAATAGGTGAGTTCCTTGCTCACATCGATCAACACCTGTTGCTCCTTCGCGAGGTTCTTGCTGTAATCCTTAATCAGGAGTTTATTGAGTTCGGAGAGGGTGCGGAATTCGCCGCCCTTTTCCTCCATGTCCTTCATAAGACCGGAGAGCTCACTGCGTTGTGCCTGGCTGCCATTATTGACGATCAGCTTCACGTATCCCTTGGTCAATTCCTTGGCTTGGGATCCATATTCCGGCATACCATGCTCACTGCGCAGTGCATTCAGCCCGCTCTCCACACTATCGATCTTCTGCTTCGTAGCGCTCAGCGCGGAACGCATGATGACGAGGACCTCGCGGGAATTCCGACGTTGCAACTCGCGCGCCAGTAGATCTCCTTGATGAACGACATCCAATGCGATGTTGCGGGCGATCACGGGATCCTCATCGGTGACCTCGATCTCCACGCTTTCATACCTGGTCTTTCCCAGCACCACGCGATCGCTGTAAAGCGAGTTCAGGTCATGGCGCCAACCGATGAAAGTGGTGTCGATCCCATAGTGCTTTACCAGATCAAAACGGGCGATAACGCTGTCCCGGATGCTATTGCTCTGCAAAAGTTGGAGCAGCTGGTCCGAAGTGCTTTCGACGGAATACGGCGCCAGATTCACCGGATACACCACGGCCCGCGACAGGTAGCGTGGGCTCACAAAGGAGGGACCGCTGAGCACGGTCGCAAGGATGGCCGACCCCACGCCCACGACCGCGAATAGTCGGGGATGGCGACGAACGAGGGCCGAGAAGGGCTTGAAGTCAAGCGGTTCAGGCATTGCTCTTCTTGATCTTGCGCACATTCTCCTGCACCACGATCAGCAGGAGTGCAAGGATCAAGGCGCTCACGGTACAGACAGCCACCACCAGCCACCGGATGGGGTAGGCCTTCTTGTCGGCGGCGAACGCCTGGTTGACGGTGAATTTGTGCGGGAGGTCGCTTTGCAGGTCGGCCTGTGCCTGCTCCAATTTCATGCGCAGAACGCTCAACCGCTTCACTTCATTGAATTGGCGGTCCTGCAAGGTCACGTAGGCACCACCGTATTGGGCCAGCACCTTGAAACGCTTTTCGAACTCATCGATCGCTCGCTGGTCGCCCTTGACGATTGCCGCACCGAGGTATTCGTTGTAACGCTCCGCCTGCGTGTGGTAGTCCTGCACGCCCAAGGAGCGCAGCACTTCCATGCTGTCCCCCATCTGCCTGATCTCCGAAGACAATGAATCTACGCCGGCCTTCACGATCTGATAACCCTTGAACGCGCGCTCGTGTGCCATGTCATTCCAAACACTGTCCACCTGTGCGCTCATGAAGTTCGCCATGTCCGCAGCGCGTTGCGGATCCTCATCCATCACCTGCACGCGCACACTGCCGAACTTGGTGTATTCAAACTTCACGTGGTCTTCGTAGGCCTCGCGTAGATCGGAGTTCTTATGCGAGCCATCGGGGTCGATGCGGTAGACCTTCATCAGGTCGAAGCGGGACGAGGTCCTGTCCCGCACCACGTCGGAGTTCAGGATCTGCAAGAGTTGCTCGGCATCTTCCTCGTCTCCGAGGGCGAGGATGTCGTCCCTGCCGGTCGATTGCTCGCTCAACAGCGCCTTGGAAACGCTATTGGTGATGGCCGGGAAGACGATCACCTCACTCATGAAGAGCGGGCGGATCGCGAAGGCCGCGATCAGCCCGCCGATCAAGCCCAGCAAGGTGATCCCGATGATCATCCGGCGTTTTCCCCAGAGGAAGACCACGAGGTCGAACGAATTGTTCTTGTTGCCGCTATTCGCGTCAGTCATGCCAAGCCTGTGTTGAAAAGGTCGGCTAAAGTAGGGTGGTTCACCCCTCGTCGCGCAGCGAAAGCACCGTGCGCAGACCGCGCAGGGAGACGAGCCCTGTGCCGAATGCCGCGACAGCCGAGGCGACCACCAAGCACAGCAGTGCACGAGGGAATGAGATACCGCTGTGGACCGTGGCAAAAGCCACCCCCAGAAGCACGGCCAAGTAGCCCAGCAGGCGCAACGCATCTGGAAGTTTCACCCGCATTGAATACCTGCGCGAGGCCACCACCATTTGCGCGATCGCCATAGCACCCTGCGTGATCAGGCTGGCCCATGCCGCTCCCAGTGCATGCCCTTTCGGGATCATCAGCAGGTTGAGGCCGATATTGAGCACCATGCCCCCGGCTGCGAGCCAGTTCAGGGTTTTCAGGTCGCCGCTGGCCGTGATCAGTGTGCCGAAGATGTAGGTGATGCACACCCCCACAAAGCACCAGATCAGCACCGCGAAAGCCGGTGCGGAAAGCTCCGTGTACTCATGGTAGCGGAGGTCCATCACGTTCTTGGCATACACGCTGCCGATCACCGCCACCGCCAAGGTCCCGGCCAGCACCAGCCGTAACGCGAGCCCGGTGAGCGGTCCTACGTCTTCACGCTTCTTCAGCATGCGGCTGTACATGGGTAGCAGCAGGCCCGCAAAGAGAAAGCCCATCATATTGAAGGCCTCGAAGAAGCGGAAGCCCTGCGCGTAGATGCCGGCCTGCAGATCGCCGTCGGGAAGCATGCGCTCCAGCATCACCGAATCGGTGCGGTAGTAGAAGCTCATCAGCAACACGAGCAAGGCGAAGGGGAAGCTTTGCCGCAGCACGGACCACGTGAAGACGCGGTCCCAGTGGGGACGCAACCCACCCGCGCGGTGAGCGACCATTAGCAAGGCAATAAGCGCAGTGATGCCATAGGCCGCCGTCTGTGCCCAAGCGAACCATTCGATCGGGAACGGCCCATGCTGCACGCGGCCCCAGAGCAGCCACGCACAGATGCCGATCAACAGCACGCGGTCCATCACCGAGAGCAGACTGTCCTGCGCGTAGCGTTGCGAACCAGATATGTTCGACCGCAGATATAGGATCGTGGAAACGAGTACTTGGTTCAGCACTAGGATCCCCAGCAAGTGCAGTTGCCCACCGCGGTAACCCAGCAGCCAAGCCGCGCAAAAGATCGCCACGGAGTAGAGCAAGACAAGAAGCGAGCGCGCCACGAGGATGCCGCTCACATGCTTTCGCATCAAGTGGGTATTCTGCGCGATGTGACGGGTGTTCCAGTTGGTGATCCCCACGTCCAGCAGGATGTTCAGCAGGAAGCTCAGGCTCAGCAAGGCCGCATATCCGCCGTAGGCAGCGGTGCCCGCGCGCACCTGCACCTCCGCGTCGATGCCGAAGATGTAGAACGGCTTCACCAACAGGTTCAGCGCCAGCACAAGGGCCAGGTTGGTGAGGAAGGTGCGCTGCATGGGTCTGCGGGCGAAAGGTCGGTTCTTTTTTAGTCGCGGGTCATGAGTCTCTGAGTCGTGAGTCGGACTCAGGACTCACGACTCACAGACTCACGACTGTTGTCCAAGTCTTCCGACATTTACCGCCATGCGCATCGCCGTCAATACCCGCCTGCTGCTTCCCGGAAAGCTCGAAGGCATCGGTTGGTTCGCACATGAAACGTTGCGACGGATCGTGGCCGCGCATCCGGAGCACCAGTTCATCTACTTCTTCGACAGGCCGTATGCCGGGCAGTTCGTCCATGGGCCGAACGTGACGCCCGTTGTGTTGCCGCCGCCTACCCGACATCCGATCATCTACCGCATCTGGTTCGATGGGATAGTGCCGCGCGCCTTGAGGAAACATCGCGCCGACGTTCTCCTCTCGCCGGACGGATACCTGAGCCTGCGCACCGATGTGCCCCAGTTGCCGGTGATCCACGACCTCAACTTCGAGCATTTCCCAAAGGATCTGCCGCCTGCATACAGCCGCTACTACCGCAATCGTTTTCCGCGCTTCGCGAAGAAAGCGGCGCGCATCGTCACCGTCTCGGAATTCTCCAAGCAGGACATCGTGAAGACCTATGGGATCCCGCCGGAGAAGATCGATGTGGTCTACAACGGCATCGGTTCCGTCTTCGCGCCGCTGGGCAAAGGGGAGAAGGGAATTGAACGGAAGCGCCTCACGGGAGGTCTTCCCTATTTCGTCTGCGTCGGCTCGTTGCATCCGCGGAAGAACATCGCGCGATTGCTGGAGGCCTTCGATCGCTTCGCGGAAACGCATGCCGATGCGCGACTGGTGATCGTAGGCGAGGCGTTCTGGTGGGACGAGCGCATGAAGGCCGCGTGGAAGGTAATGCGCCATGCCGACAAGGTGACCTTCACCGGAAGGCTGGAGCAGACTGAGCTGCACCGCGTGTTGGCCGATGCGTTGGCCTTGGTCTTCGTGTCCTACTTCGAAGGCTTCGGCATTCCGGTGGCGGAAGCGATGCGCTGCGGTGTGCCGGTGATCGCCGCCAACGCCACCAGCCTGCCCGAGGTGGCCGGTGATGCCGCGATCTATTGCGACCCGATCGATATCGGTGACATCGCGAAGACGATGGAGAAACTGTGGAAAGATGCGCCATTGCGTGCACGACTTTCCCAAGCAGGCATTGAGCGATCCGCCCGCTACAATTGGGACCGCACAGCGGAAGGGCTTTGGACAAGTCTCGAGCGCATCCTCACACACTAGGATCTGCCATCCATAGCGGCAAAGACATTCCTTTACTTGATCGTCTGATCGCTCCTAAACTTGTTCCGTGAAACGACTTTTCTCATACCACACCTTCGGCACCCTCGAAGCCGGTTGTGACGAGGCCGGACGTGGTTGCTTGGCAGGACCTGTGGTGGCCGCGGCGGTGATCCTTCCTGCGGGCATCCGACTTCCGGGCTTGGATGATTCCAAGAAGATGAGCGAAGATGAACGCGAACGACTGCGCCCGATCATCGAGAGCAAGGCGTTGGCGTGGTGCGTGGCCATGGCGGATGTTTCCGAGATCGATACCATCAATATTCTGCACGCGTCCTTCCTCGCGATGCACCGCGCCATTGCCGGATTGGCCATGCGGCCGGAAAGTCTGCTGATCGACGGTAACCGTTTCGATCCATACGAAAGCATTCCGCATAGCTGCATCATCCAAGGCGACGGGAAATACCGCAGCATCGCAGCGGCGTCCGTGCTAGCCAAAACGCACCGGGACGAGTTGATGCGAAAGCTCCACGAGGTCCATCCGCAATTCGGATGGAGCGTGAACAAGGGCTATCCCACTATCGCGCACCGCGCCGCCATCGCCCTTCATGGGCCCGGTGTCCACCATCGGATGAGCTTCCGCTTGCTGGCTGCCTCGGAGGAAGAGAGCATCTTGCTCTGACCATTCCACACGCGGCTGTGCGAAAGGGTTTTTTCTTACGCGCAAATAGCCAGCGCCAGCGCGCACCTTTGGGACTTCCCCCATGCGCCGTTCGATCACCGTCCTCATCCTCGTTGCCATTGTGGCCGCGATCGGCTGGTCGCTGTGGCATTGGAGCATGAACACCGCGCCGGATCCGGACCCGTGGAAGGCCATGCCGCGCGATGCCGCGCTGATCGTCGAGATTCCTTCGCCGCTGAACGCATGGCAGCTCTTCACCGGAACCACGCAGTTTTGGGGCGATCTGGAGAATGCACCCGCGTTCGCGCGGATCGATTCCATGTTCCGCACCTTGTCCGATGCTGCCGCTATCAACAAGAGCCTCGGGCGATACATCGATGCCCACGCCATGTTGCTGTCATGGGCACAGCGCGGCGATTCAGTATCGGCACTTGTCGCGTGGCCGATCCCGAAAAGTCCAGAGGCATTGGCAGCGTTGGGTGCCACGATGGGGCAGAAGCTGCCTGCATCATTCTGGAGCGGCGACCGGGTTGACATACGTTCCATCGCCGCCTTTCCCCTTGGCGAAATGGCATGGAAGGACGGCCTTTTGCTCATCGCTTCCGATGCAGCGACTTTGGATGGAGCACGAGCGCGCATGGGCCGCTCGCAGCCGAAGGACAGCCTCTTCGACAAGGCCCGCTCCAGTTTCAGCGTGGGTAGTGACGCGCACATTCTGATCTCTTCCGAACGTGCCACGCGGATGTTCGCGCCATTGGCCAATGACCTCTTTCCGCAAGGGCAAACACCCGTTGGCTGGGCAGCGATGGACGTGCGCCTGAGGCCCGGTGCGGTGTTGATGAACGGATTGCTCTTTCCTGCCGAGGCCGGGGGCGCGGTCACCGCTATCCGCGACCAGCCCATCGGGGATCCGGATATCATCCGTGTGCTGCCTGCTACGGTATGTCGCATGCGTTCCATGCATGTGGACAAGCCGGAGCGCTTCGTGCAGGACATGAGCGGCCATGCCACCGATGGCGACAGCCTGTTCAATGCCTATGCGGCCTGGATCCATGGAGGTGTCGGCATCGCGGAAGCACCGGTATCCAGCGATAGCCTTCATCACCGCTGGGCCGTTTTCCAAGCGGAAGAACCCGATGAGGCGTTGGCGGCGATCACCAAGCGCTGCGTCGACCGAGGGTGCGACACGACATCCTACAGGGGCATCCGCGTCACGCGCCTCGCTGATGAGAGCGTATTGCAGACCCTCTTCGGAACGGACTTCGCGCCTTTCCCGCGCCCTCTTTGGGCGATGCTGTCCGACAAGGTGGTGATGGCGAACACGCCGGCGGACATGCGCACCGCTATCGACGCTTGGGTGGACCGCAATTCGCTTGCGCTCGATCCGCGTTCGGGCGATTTCTTCCGGCAGTTCGGCTCGAAGGCGGTCTATGCATGGTGGGCCGATGTGGCCAACGCATTCCCGGCGGAGAACGGGATCTTCGCCAAGGCCCGGCGTGGAACCGGTGGCTGCCTGATGCAATTCTCGCCGCGTGACGATGGCGCGTTGGTCGCCACCGTTTGCATTCAACACGCGCCAGCCACCAAGCAGGACGCGGGTGCGCTGTGGACAGCGGCCATGGGCGCACCGTTGGAAATGCCGCCGGTGCTGCTGAAGGACTATCTCAGCAAGACCTTGCAAGTACTTGTGCAGGACAAGGACCATCGCCTCACCTTGATCAGCTGCACCGGCAAGGTCCTCTGGCGGCGAACACTGGATGGACCTGTGCTGGGCGACATTCAGCAGGTGGACCGCTACCGCAATGGCAAGACCCAAATGCTCCTGAACACGGGGAGCAGCATCTATATGGTGGATCGGCTCGGCCGCGACGTGGACGGCTTTCCGGTATCGCTCAAGGGCACCGCTTGTTCCCAGCTGAGCGTGTTCGACTACGAAGGCGACATGGATTACCGCCTCGTGGTGCCCATGGCGGATGGGCGTCTGCTCAACTATGGCATCGATGGGAAACCCGTTTCAGGATGGACCTCCAACACGCTGCATGTGCCGGTGGCCGCTCCGTTGGAACATGTCAGCATCCAAGGGAAGGACTTCATCATAGCGGTCTTGCGGGACGGTAATGTGGTGGTGCTCGACAGGAAAGGGGAGGAGCGCTATCCGGCGAAGCTGCGGATGAGCGGCTTCTCCGCTTTCCTCGGCTCACGCAAGGCCATGGACATCGGCAATTGGCGCCTGCTGTGGGCGGACAGCTCCGGGGCCGTGCTCAGCGGATCCGTGGACGGCGATATCGAAACGCTCTCCCAAGCGATGAGCGGCACGGCCACCGTGTTCGATGTGGATGGTGATGGCCATGACGAGGTGGTGCGCACCACTTCCTCCACGGTCTCCGCGTGGTCCGGTGGCAAGTCGCTGTGGAGCGTCAGCGTGCCGGATGATCCCGGCGCGTCCTCCTTCGAAGTGCCGATGGACTGGATCGGAAGCGCCGTGGGCGTGGTGTTGCCGAAGCAAGGACAGGTCCGGCTGCTGGATCGTTCGGGTAAGTTATGGCCGGGCTTCCCGCTAAAGGGAGCGGTGCGCTTCCGTGTCGCCGACATCAATCTGGATGGCCGCCTTGAGTTGGTGACCGCCGATGGCGATGGCGTGGTGACGGTGTATCCGTTGCCCGCGCACCGGTGAAGGAACCGTGGATCCACGGGATCTCGTTCCTTGCGCTCCATAGCGACTTGATACCCACCACATGGCATTTCCCTCCGACCTCGAGATCGCGCAGAGCGCGACAATGAAACCCATCGCCGAGATCGGCAAAGCACTCGGCATCGATCCCGAGCGGATGGAGAACTACGGCCGCTACAAGGCCAAGTTGCCACTGGACCTCATCGATGAGAGCAAGATCAAGAAGAGCAAGCTGATCTTGATGACCGCTATTTCTCCGACACCGGCGGGCGAAGGCAAGACCACCACGAGCATTGGCCTGTGCGAAGGATTGAACAAGATCGGTAAGCAGGCCATGGTGGTCTTGAGGGAACCCTCGGTAGGGCCGGTGTTCGGTATGAAGGGCGGGGCCGCAGGCGGGGGGTATTCGCAAGTGCTGCCGATGGAGGATATCAACCTGCACTTCACCGGTGATTTCGCCGCGATCGAAAAGAGCAACAACCTCCTCGCCGCATTGATCGACAACAATCTGCAGAGCAAGACGCGCAACCTCGGCATCGACCCGCGCACTATCGCGTGGAAGCGCGTGATGGACATGAACGACCGATCGCTCCGCCAGATCGTGATCGGTCTCGGAGGAACGGGCAACAGCATGCCGCGCGAGGATGGTTTCAACATCACGGCCGCCAGCGAGGTGATGGCGATCCTCTGCCTGGCCACCGGCTACGAGGACCTTAAGGCGCGCCTCGGAAACATCTTCGTGGGAAACTCCCGCGCCGAAGGCCGCAAGTACATCTATGCCCGCGACCTCAATGCGCAGGGCGCCATGGCCGTGCTGCTGAAGGACGCCATAAAGCCGAACCTGGTGCAGACGATGGAGGGCAACCCTGCGATCCTCCACGGCGGACCTTTCGCCAACATTGCGCAAGGCGTGAACAGTGTGTTGGGCACCAAGATGGGCTTGAGCTTGGCCGATTACGTGGTGACGGAAGCGGGCTTCGGCGCGGAACTTGGTGCGGAGAAATTCTTCGATATCAAGTGCCGCGCTGCCGGGCTCGAGCCGGATGCCGCAGTGATCGTCGCCACGATCCGCGCGCTGCGCTACCAAGGCGGTGCGCCCATCAAGGAAGTGAACGATGCTTCGATGGAACGCGTGGGAAAAGGCCTGGCGAACCTCGAGCGGCACATCGAGAACGTGGCCAAATTCGGCGTGAAGTCCGTGGTGGCGATCAATCACTTCCCCACTGACAGCGAGGAGGAGATCCAACTCGTGAAGGACCGTTGCAAGAGTTTGGGTGTGGAGGCGGTGCTGGCCAAAGGATTCGCTGAAGGTGGCAAGGGCATGACCGACCTGGCGGAGGCCGTGGTGCGTGTCGTGGATAAGGGTGAGACGAAATTCAAACTGCTCTACGAACTGCAGCAGCCCATAGAGAAGAAGATCGCCATCGTCGCCAAGGAGATCTACCGCGCAAAGAGCGTGGCCTACAGCGGCGAGGCAAAGACAGCGTTGCGACGCATCCACAACCTCGGGCTAGACAACCTGCCGGTGTGCATTGCCAAAACGCAATACAGCTTCAGTGACGACCCGACGTTGCTCGGTGCCGCCACCGATTTTGAGATCACCGTGAACGACATCGAGATCGCGGCAGGTGCTGGATTCGTGGTGCCCATCCTCGGCAAGATGATGCGCATGCCCGGTCTGCCCGAGGTGCCCGCCAGTGAGCACATGGACATCGATGCGAACGGCGTTATCAGTGGATTGAGTTAGTAATGGTGACTGGTGGTCGGTGATTTGTGACTGGGTCTACTCGCGTCGCGCGCGATGCTGTCACATATGGCCTATCACCTATCACCTATCACCGTCCCCATCCGTTTGTCATCCGCCTTATGCCCTGAAGGTTGAATTCCCACGTGGTGTGCCAAACAGCAGGTCCTTGCCATGTAGGTCCCTAACGAAGTATTGCGATTGAAAGGATGAATGCGAAGGCTCCATAGCCTTCAACAAAAATTCACAGCACCTTCCTGCTCCTCACCAATGAAGAGGCTACCTTCAGGCCACCGAACCAAACCAATAAGCCATGAACATCACCTTCAATGAGCTACGGGAGATCAAGGATCAACTTCCCGATGGTAGCATCCACCGCATCGCTAGGGAATTGGACCTGAATGTCGAAACGGTATGGAACTACTTTGGTGGTTACAGTTACCCCGAAGGCAGGCCAATGGGCGTCCACGTGGAAGGCGGGGCCGCTGGTGGCGTGGTGTCCTTGGATGACACCCGCATCCTGGACATTGCGAAACGGATGATCGGCGAGGGTCAATTGCAGAGTTGAACTTCGTTGCTTTTCTGTCCGGGTTCAGTTCGCCAGCACCCGGAATTCAACGCGCCGGTTTAGGGCGCGGTGTGCATCGGAATCGTTCGGCACAATGGGTTTCGATTCACCGAACCCATGCCACGTCATGCGGTCGAGCGCGATCTTCTTGTCGTGCAGGTAGTCCACCACGGCCTTGGCGCGATCATCGCTCAGCGTCATGTTGAATGCGTCGTGGCCCACATTATCGGTGTGGCCTTCGATCGCGATACGCATCAACGGATAGTCGAAAAGCATGTCCGCCAATTCGTCAAGCTCGGTCTTGCTGGCCGGGGTCAACGTGGCCTTGGCGAAGTCAAAGCCGATGTTGTCCAAACGGACGCTTCTGCCCACCTGTGGCGGTTCCATTTTCGGTAGTTCCACCACCTTGGTGCTCACGTTATCCGGTACTACCACTTTGGGCGGAGGAGGTATGCTGGCCTTGGGCGCGGGGGTGAGTGATGTGCCGACCGGGGCGAGGCGGACGTTCACATCGTCGATGAAATAGTACGCTCCCCGTTCACCTTGGGGTTGTTGTTCATGTAGCGTGGCATCGTCGCCGTAGAAATTGCCGATCAGCAGGAAACGCTCATCTCCCTTTGCCTCGATCTCACCGATGACCTTCGTCCAATGGCGGCCGTTGATGATCTTCTCCGCGTTGACCTGCGGGGTTATGTACAGCGGAAGGCAATTCCGGGACATCACGGGCACTGCCGTAAGCAGGATGCCGATGTTGTTGCTAGCCTCGTTGCTGAAGTCAGCGCGTTCCACCCAGCATTCCACGATATAACGCTTACCGGCCTCCAGCGCTTCCGGGAGTTGGGTTTGCAGGTATTCATGCCAGAAGGTGGGGGTATTGCCCTTGCCGTAGATCTTGATGCCGACCATGGCGTCACCGCTATGCGGAGAGGTCTTTCCTTTCGTGCGTTTGGCCGGGTTCGCCCAGCAATCCGAAGATGCCTTTGTGCTGAAGAGGTCCGGCGTGGTCTCCGTGGGGGAATTCCAGCCGATCATCACGTCCTGATTGAATTTGGAAGCGTCCTGTGTCCACGTGCAAGGCACCTTCTTCACCTGCTCGAACCCGGGATTCGGGACGAGGTTCGGCATGGTGTCATTGTTCAGCGTGCGCTGAAGGATGTTCTGCGCCTGACCGGTGAACGAACAACCGATAAGCAGGGCAATGAAGGCGTTACGGAATGACATGAGGACAAAACTATCGGCACCGGAAGCCGACATATTAGCGATCGGCAACAGCCCATCAACAAAGCGATCGTTGATCGCCCTGTGCCCAATTCCGGATCATGCACGCTCCGGTCGGGGTCAGCACGCTCTCCGGATGGAATTGTACCCCGCAAGCTGGGAAGCGGACATGCCGAAGTGCCATGATCAGACCTTCCGCACTCCGAGCGGTCACGCGAAGTTCCTTGGGTAAGCTTCCATCATCCACGGCCCAACTGTGATAGAGGCCCACCGCGAATGGTGCTTCGATCCCCATGAAGAACGGATCGATCGGGAGTTCAGTAACGCACGGTAGTGCAACACCGTGCTTCACGGCCGGCAGATTGAAAAGTGATCCACCGCAGGCCTCCGCGATGGCCTGCATCCCGAGGCAGATCCCGAGGATCGGACGGGTGGGCATCAGTCGGCGCACGAGTTCGGGCATGATCCCCGCCTCAGCCGGTAGGCCGGGGCCCGGTGATAGCACGATACGGTCGAAGGAGGCAGCTTCATCCACTGTGATACCGTCATTTCGCGCCACGGTCACCTCTCCAAACGGTTCCAGCAGGTGGTGCAGGTTCCAAGTGAAGCTGTCGTAGTTGTCGAGAAGTAGGATACGCATGACTTCTGTTTTCGATCCGCGGTCGAAGATCGCACTTGATCACCTCCTTGGTCTTGGTACCTATGTGGACATAGGAGTTTAAGATCTTCTTAATGTAGTCTGGCATAGTCACAATGTCCCTCTAAAGGCCTTTTCCTCATACTTGGGATCACGATCCTACTTGTTTACTCGATCAGTTAGGACAAAGGCGTTCGTCGAATGGGAGGTAACTTGGTTTGCGTTCAGGCAACCATTGAACGAACTTTGTCGTTCCACGGAGTGTAATCATGCCTATTCAACAGTATTCCGGGTCGTTTGGAACGCCTGAGCTGCGTCACTTGCTTCGCCGGACCCTATTCGGTGCCGGTCCGCTGGACTTAGCACATTTTGCCGGTCTAACGCTGTCCGAGGTGGTCGACGAACTGCTGACCTTCACGAACAATACGACACCGCCGGTCAAGGCATACAGTGGGACTACAGCAGGGAACGTGCAGGACCCGACATTGGTGGATGCCGTGGTCCCTTTCGGGGAGCCTTGGATAAACTACGTCCGGCAGATGGGCAGTCCGCCGAATCCTATCCCGAAGCGGAACGAAAGTCTCGTCAATTGGTGGACCGGAGCTATGGTGGAACAGGAGCGGAACCTCCGGGAGAAGCTCACGTTGTTCTGGGCGAACCACATGCCTATTCAAGTGTCGATCGTATTCAAGCCAGAATCCAGCTACTGGTACAATCAGATGCTTCGCGACGGCTGCAAGGGTAATGCCCATGACCTGCTGGTGCGACTGGCCAAGGATGGGGCGATGCTGATCTATTTGAACGGCCAGTACAACGTTGCTGGCGCACCCGACGAAAATTTCGGGCGGGAGTTGATGGAGCTTTTCACCTTGGGCGAGGGCAGCGGATATACCCAAGCCGACGTGGCTGCGGCTGCGCGCGTTTTTACAGGATGGACCGTCACGGAGACCTCCAACGGCACCCCTGTTCTTCCGCAGGTGATCTTTGTTCCGGACAACCACGATCAAAACGACAAGCAATTCAGCTCATTCTTCAATAATACCATCATCCAAGGCCAAACCGGCTCCAATGGCGGTGCCTTGGAAATTGAGGCGTTCATGGACATGGTGTTCTCCAATGATGCGTGTTCCCACTTCATTGTCAGCCAACTCTACCGTTGGTTTGTCCGCACGGAGATCGACCTGATCGTGGAGGACGAGGTGATCACTCCCTTGGCGCAACTCTTCTCGGATAACGTTTCAGCACCAGACCAGATCGAACAGGTCTTGTTCGCTATGTTGACGAGTGACCATTTCTTCAGTGATGACGTGCGTGGATGCATGGTGAAGAGTCCTGTTGACCTGACAATTGGCCTCCTGCGGTCGTGTAACATGCCCATGCCCATGAGCGACCTGTTCGAAGCACAGTACAACGTTTGGAATCGTGTGAGGTCTCTTATGGATGATGCATCCCAATCCATTGGGGAAACCCCAAATGTGGCCGGATGGCCTGCCTACTACCAGGAGCCGCTCTTCGACCTTTCTTGGATCGATAGTGCCACCACCGCCGCACGTATAGTGGCATATCAGCGCTTGGCCTATTTCGGGTTCTCCACGCCGCCGAACCTCGTGCTTCCTGCGGATCAGAACCTGTTCTTCATCATCGATTTTGTGCAGGTGGTATCGCACTTCTCCAACCCCTACGATCCGAATGCACTGGTGCAAGATGCCGCGGACATGCTCTTTGGTGTTCCTGTTTCGGACACTGTTCGTCAGCAGCTGAAAACACAATATCTGCTCATTGGCCAAGTGACCGATTCCTACTGGACGTCGGCCTATACTGCTTACGTGACGGATCCTTCAACGAGCGATCCCACCGCAATGCAGGTTCCCGGCATGCTGAGAAACCTTTTCATGAACATGTTCTCGGCCGCCGAATTCCAGCTCAACTGAATCAATGGACCGCAGAAATTTCCTTCGCGCATCCGCTCTTGCATCGGTGGGGGGTATGGTGCTTCGGGGCTGGGCGGAGCCGGTGCTAGGGCCTTTGCTCAAGTCGGCTCCAAATGGTGACCGGATATTTGTGATCGTGCAACTCTTTGGTGGCAATGATGGACTCAATACCGTCATTCCATTGGATCAATACGGCATGTTGGCGCAATTGCGCAGCAATATCCTGATCCCAGAGACGCAAACCCTGAACCTCCAAGGTACGGATGGCGCCACTGCACTACATCCGTCGATGACGGGGTTTCAGCAATTATGGGAGAATGGGAAACTGGGCATCGTACAGAGCGTGGGCTATCCCAACCCGAGTCTCTCCCACTTCCGGTCCACGGATATTTGGGAGACTGGATCCAGTGGGGATCAAGTGCTTTATGACGGATGGATGGGACGTTACCTTAAGTCCGTTTACCCCGATTATCCTACCGGCTACCCCAACGCGGTCGACCCGGACCCCATAGCGATCCGTGTAGGAGGCGCGCTCGGTTCGGGTCTGCAAGCAGGAGGTGTGGCCATGGCGTCAGCCATCAACAATACGGACGACGTACTGAACCTGAGTGGTAATATCTTTTTGGACCCGGTGAGCGCGAGCTGTAGTGGGGGTAAGCTGGGTTTTATCCGTGACATCCAGCGTCAGACAGACCTCTACGGTAATGTGATTCAAGCGGCGGCATCGAATGCGACGTGCATCCATAGTTCGCTGTATCCAACTGGTTCCCAACCGGGCGCGGACCTGGCCAATTCGTTGAAGATCGTGGCCAGCCTCATCTGCGGTGGCTTGGGTACGCGCATCTACTGGGTGAGCGACACCGGATTTGACACACACGCACAGCAGGCAGCGAACGGTCAACCAACGCAGGGTACGCATGCTGATCTACTTAAGGGGATCAGCGACGCGATCTATGCCTTCCAGGACGATATCCAGCAACTGGGGGTATCTGACCGCGTACTGGGAATGACCTTCAGTGAATTCGGACGGCGCATCAAGAGCAACAATTCGAGGGGCACGGATCACGGCGCAGCGGCCCCGGTGTTCCTTTTTGGGGACCACGTGGTGCCGGGCATCCTGGGAATGAATCCCCAGATCGACCCGAGTACGGATGGACAGACCAACGTCCCCATGCAGTATGATTTTCGGAGTGTGTATGCATCGGTCCTACAGCAGTGGTTGTGCTTGGACGATGCAGGGATCGAGCAGGTCTTGCTTGGGCCGCATCCCACGTTGCCGATCATCGACCCGCAGTATTGCAATGAGTTAGCCGTTCCCGAGATCGCGAGGAATGCACAACTCCTACTGCAGGTGGCACCCAGTCCGTTCACTGAACGGACGACCATTACCTATACCTGCATAGTGGCCGGACATGTACTACTGCAGGTCTTCAATGCCCAAGGACAGATGGTCGCTCAGCCTGTAAGTGAAAAAATTCCTGCCGGCACGTATAGGATCGATCTTGACCTTGGGGCCATGCCGACCGGGGTATATTATTGCCGACTGCAAAACGGCCAGTACCAGCAGGTCCGTAGCATGGTGAAGTCCAGATAGGTTCGTCACCTTCAGTTTCTCTTCCTCGCGAACGTGGGATCCTTGCCGATCCAGCCCAAGTGTGTGTGCTGGAAACTATCGCCGAATTTGAGGCCATAACCCAGCATGCGGTCCATGCAGGAGTGCCCGTAGAGGACGACACTGGCCATAAGGAGTGCATGTCCGATCAGGGGTGTGCCCCACACCAGGCTCAGCTCCACACTACCCATTCCTATACCCGCCACGAGCAAGGCGATGCCCTTGTGATGAAGCAGGTTGTAGGTGAACGCTCCGGTACGCGGGCCGACCAGATAGCCGAGCATGCCGATGTCCGGTCCCAATGCCAATAGGAGGTAGATCCACCAAGGCATGTCATTCATTACGAGCACCACGATACAGATCAGCAGCTGTGCCAGTTCCTCCAACTTGAGCAGTTTCTTCATCATCCGAGGCTTTGATCCATCGGCATCGCGAGCCGCCCCGGCGGGTCGATCTTGTCTTTCGAACGAGTTGCTCATATCAAGATCCTTACACACTGAACGACACCCGCACTACCACGTGATCCCCACCGGACAATGGTCGCTCCCCATCACTTCATTCAGGATGAACGCATTCTTAACTTTTGACTCGAATCCCTTGCTCACAAGCACGTAATCGATCCTCCAGCCCACATTGGTCGCCCGCGAGTTAAAGCGTTGATTCCACCAACTGTACTTCACCACTTCCGGATGGAAATGGCGGAAGGTGTCAACGAATCCTGCATTCAGTAATGCATCCATGCCGTCGATCTCGGCTTGGGTGTACCCAGCTGTCTTATTGTAGTTCGGCTTGGGTCGTGCGATGTCGATGGGCTGGTGAGCCACGTTAAGATCGCCGGTGAAGATCACGGGACGCTTGCCTCCGGCCAGCGCCACCAAATAATCGCGCAAAGCGACATCCCACTGCTGGCGATATTCCAGCCGCTTGAGATCTTGACCACTGTTGGGGATATAGGCGTTCACAACGATGTGGTCGGCGAACGTGGCGGTGATCACGCGTCCTTCGTTGTTGTGATCGTCACCGCCGATGCCATGCTCCACACGGACAGGCTTTTCGCGGGAGAGGATCGCTGTACCAGAATAGCCCGCTTTCTCTGCGGAATAGGCGGTGAGTTGGTAGCCTTTCGCATCCGCCAAGACTTCTGCTACCTGTTCAGGGTTGGCTTTTGTTTCCTGGAAGCAGACGATGTCCGCATCCATCGCATGGAGTGAATCGATGAGGCCTTTTTTGACGGATGCGCGGATTCCGTTGACGTTGAAAGAGACCAGTTTCATGGGCTGTTGGATCAGGGTGCGACAAAAGTAAAAGACCCCGACCAGCGAGAGCTGATCGGGGCCGCAAAACCTGCGTTGTTCGTGTTGCTGCTTAGGCGCGGCGTACGTTGATCGCGTTCTGACCCTTGGGGGAGTCTTCCACGTCGTAGCTCACCTTGTCACCCTCGCGGATGGGTTCCTGAAGGCCGGTCTTGTGTGCGAACACATCCTTACCGCCCTCGTCCGGGGTGATGAATCCGAAACCCTTGGTCTCGTTGAAGAACTTTACTGTGCCTGTGGCCATTGTACTGTTGATTGGATCACGAAGCTACACTTTGTGATCCTTTGTCGCAGATTTATTTTTCGAACGGCGGTTTGCAGGCGCAGTTGGCAGTAGCGGACGGCACCGGTAACCACCCACGATCACTCCCCTTTGAAGACCTGGATCTTCGCATCCGCTTCCACCAGTTCGGTGAATTTGCCGATGTAGCGCGTTGCCCGCACGATGTGGTTGTCGATCCAATGGTAGTTGCCCCCGCGTGGCTTGCCGAAGAGGATGCCGTGGTAGCGGAAGCCATGCTTCTTCAGCCAACCCTCCGTCACCACGCGGTGCGCCTCGGTACGTGAGGTGAAGAAGTAGAGGATATGGCCCTCATCGAAACATTTATTGCAGGTGTCGAGTGCATCAGCATACAACTCCGCATCCGCCATTCGCTCGGGCTCCTCGTTGGGAATGTCCTCACACACCGTGCCGTCGATGTCGATCAGGAAGTTCTTCTTCCCTTCGGGCAGAACAGGGCTGATCTTCTTGCCGTGGTCGAAGGCGTCGTGGAGGTCGGTGGACATGTGGTAAAGATGGGGAACAAAGTCGCCACACATGGCGGAACGGAAAGCTGGTTTGCTTGCTAACTGGTTTGCTGGTTAGATTAGCTGCATGAAGATGACCTTTGACCTACCCCAGGACATTGTACAACGCCTGAAGTTGAAGGCGGCTGCCGAGGGATTGAAGATGAAGGACCTCGTAGCCGAGGCGTGCCGCGATCTTCTTTCACGGCAAAGGACACCGAAGCGTCGCGCTTCCGGCTCGGGTCCTTTCCCTATTTTCAAGGGCGGTCGGCCGGCGGCACCTGGCACGGAGATGACGCCCGAACGGGTGGCGGAGATCCTTTATGGCGGTGGAGGTCAATGAGGCCCGCACTGCCCGATGTGAATGTCTGGCTGGCGCTCAGCATTCCGCAGCATGCCTTCCATGAGGTGGCTAATGCTTGGTTTAACGAGGAGAAGGAAAGAAGCATATTGTTCTGCCGAGCAACGCAACAGGGGTTGTTGCGCCTGCTTACCACTGCTGCCGTCGTGGTGCCCTATTCACTAACTCCACTGAGTAACCGCCAAGCGATAGTCCGGATCGGAGAAGTGCTGGCCGAGGACAGGATCGACCTTGTCGGGGAACCCATCGGCATGGAAGATCAATGGATGCGCTTCGCGGATTTGAAGCAGGCTTCCCCCAAGCTTTGGATGGATGCCTATCTAGCTGCATTCGCATTCATCGGCGGTTATCGTTTGGTCACGATCGACAAGGCGTTCAAGCAATTCAACGGAGTGGATGTGCAAATGATCCGTTGAGAGATCTCATCCATGCAGAGATTGTAATAGTGTGGAGCCAATGGCTCGACATTACAGATGCGATCTGCTAACGGTGCGCGCCCTCCATCGCATCAAATGCATTTTGATCATCAGCCCCGATATGCATCGGGGCTGATGATCCTCTGATCTCCTCACACTTTCCCCGCCTTGATCTCATCCACCACCAGCGGGTCCAGCAACGTGGTGATGTCGCCGAGGTTGCTCATTTCACCCTCGGCGATCTTGCGCAAGATGCGGCGCATGATCTTGCCTGAGCGCGTCTTCGGCAGGCCGCTCACGAATTGGATCTTGTCCGGCTTGGCGATGCGCCCGATGTTGGCCACCACGGATTCCACGATCTCGCCGGTGATGCGGTCCACGGCGGCTTTGTCGTTCATATCGAGCGGCTCCGCGGTTATGACGTAGGCGTAGATGCCTTGGCCCTTGATGTCGTGCGGATAGCCCACCACGGCGCTTTCCACCACAAGTTCGCTGAGGTTTATGGCGCTCTCCACTTCCGCGGTGCCGAAGCGGTGGCCGCTCACATTGATCACATCGTCCACGCGACCGATGATGCGATATCTTCCATCGGCATCGCGCTTGGCACCGTCGCCGCTGAAGTAGTGGCCGGGGTAGCTGCTGAAGTAGGTCTGCTTGTAGCGCTCGTGATCACCCCAAGTGGTGCGCAAGATGCCGGGCCAAGGGAACTTTATGCAGAGCATGCCTTCCACCTCGTTCTCTTTTATCTCCTTGCCTTCGGCGGTGAGCAGCACAGGCTGCACGCCGGGCATTGGATACGCGGCATGGCTCGGCTTCTCGTCGGTGACGTTAGCGAGTGACGAGATCATGATGCCGGCGGTCTCGGTCTGCCACCACGTGTCCACAATGGGGCAGCGATTCTTGCCCACGTGCAGCTTGTACCATTGCCACGCCTCCTCGTTGATCGGTTCGCCCACGCTGCCGATCACCTTCAGTGAATCCAGCGAATAGGCCAGCACATGATCGAGGCCTTGCGCCATCAGGCTACGGATGGCGGTGGGCGCGGTGTAGAAGATGTTCACACCGTGCTTATCGATCACCTGCCAGAAGCGGCCCGCATCCGGGAAGGTCGGCACGCCCTCGAACATCAGCGTTGTGGCACCGGCGGTCAAGGGTCCGTACACGATGTAGCTGTGCCCGGTGACCCAGCCGATGTCGGCTGTACACCAGTAGACGTCACTCTCTTCATACTGGAAAACGTTGCGGAAAGTGTAGTCCGTGAAGACCATATAGCCGCCGCAGGTATGCACCACGCCCTTCGGTTTGCCGGTGCTGCCGCTGGTGTAGAGGATGAACAATGGGTCCTCGGCATCCATCACTTCGGCTGGACAATCCTTGGCCACTTCTTTCAATTCTTCATGCAGCCACACGTCGCGGCCTTCCTGCATGTCGACGGCCCATCCGAGGCGGTCGGTCACGATCACGCGCTTCACGCTCGGGCAGTGTTCCAGTGCTTCGTCCACCACGCGCTTCACCGGGATCTGCTTGTGGCCGCGGTTCAGTCCGTCGGTGGTGAGCACCATGGAGCACTCAGCATCGATCACGCGGTCCGCGATGGACTTGGCGCTGAAGCCGGCGAACACTACGGAATGGATCGCGCCGATGCGTGCACAGGCCAGCAGGGCGATGGTGAGCTCGGGCACCATCGGCATGTAGATGCAGATGCGGTCGCCCTTCTTCGCACCGTTGCGCTTCAGCACATTGGCGTACTGGCACACGCGCTCATGCAACTCGCGGTAGGTGTAGCGCACAAAGCGTTCGTGCGGATCGTTCGGCTCCCAGATCAGTGCCAGCTTGTTGCCGCGCTTCGCCAAGTGCCGGTCCAAGCAGTTCTCGGTGATGTTCAGCTTTCCGCCTTTGAACCACTTCACTTCAGGCTTCGTGAAATCCCACTCCAGCACCTTATCCCACTTCTTGCGCCAGGTGAATGTTTCCGCTTGCGCGGCCCAAAATCCTTCGGGGTCCTGGACGCTGAGACGGTAGGCTTCGTCGTAGTCGGCTTTGGTGCGAATGCGTGTGATGTCCATGGCGTTGCGGGTGTAGAGGTACAAAGTAGGGAAGGAGGGAGGGGGATACCAAAGCCTGGTCGAACGCGGAAAGGGAGATCAACCTCAAGCCCGCTTCCTGTAGTTCAGGATCGCCAGCGCATTGATCACCACAGCGAATAGCGTGATGATGCCGAATTGCTTTCCGATCTGCGCGAAACCGCTTCCCTTCAGCAACACCATGCGGATCACATCCACGAAGTAGCTCACGGGGTTGAACCAGGTGATGACCTGCGCCCAGTGCGGCATGTTGTCGATCGGCGTGAACAGGCCACTGAGCAAGATGAAGATCACAAGGAAGAACCAGGAGAGGAACATGCCCTGCTGCTGGGTGTCGCTCACCGTGCTGACGAAAAGTCCCATGCCGAGCATCACCCAGAGATAGATCGCCGCGAAGGCGAAGAGGAGGAGCACGCTGCCTTCGATGGGAATATTGAAGAACAGTTTTCCCAGCGCCAATCCTACGCCCAGCATGAACAGGCTGATGAACCAGAAGGGCAACAGCTTGCCCAGGATGAACTGCCACTTGCGGATGGGCGTCACGTTCAGTTGCTCGATGGTGCCGATCTCCTTTTCGCGCACGATGTTCATGCTGCTGAGGAACATGCCCATGAGTGTGACGAGCACCACCAGAAGCCCGGGCACCATCAGGTTCTTGTAGTCCATCTGCAGGTTGTACCAGAAGCGCGGGATCACATTCACGGGTGGACCGGCGGAGGTGGTCGATGCGTGCAGGCGTTGCATGATGGCCACCTGTTCATTACCGATAATGGTGCCTGAATACAAGGCCACCAGGCTGGCGTACTGGCCATCCACGCCGTTCAGGTCCAGCATCACCGTGGCGTGGCCCTTGCGCTGGATATCAGCCTCGAAGTGGACCGGAATGCGCAGGAGTGCGTCGATGTGTCCCTCGTCGATCGCGGCCATGCCTTGCTGGAAGCCTCCGTAGGTGCTGGAAACGTGGAAGCGGTCCGAAGCGCGGAAGCGTTCTATCAAGGAACGGGACGTGTTGCTGCCGTCCATGTCGCTCACCAGCAAGCGCACATTACGCACCTCGAAATCGGCGGCATGCACCAACACCAGCAATTGGATAATGGGTGCCACGAAAATGATCGGCAGCATGCCCTTGTTCCTGAAGATCTGCAGGAACTCCTTGCGCAGGAGGATGAGCACGGTCCTCATTGCAGGCGGATCTTGAATTTGCGGATGCTCACACCGATCAGCAGCACGCACATGCCGATCAGGATCAGCGTTTGCGGCCAAAGGGATCTGAGCCCGGCACCCTGCAGCATGATGCCCCGCAGGATGATGATGAAGTGCTTCGCTGGCATCACATTGCTGAGGTATTGCAAGGGCCAGGGCATGCTGCTCGTGGGGAAGATGAAGCCGCTGAGCAGGATCGTGGGCATCATCAGCACGAAGAGCGAGAGCATCAATGCCGTCTGTTGTGTCTTGGCCACGTTGCTGAAGAGCAGGCCCATGCTGAGCGCGGTAAGGATGAACAGGAACCCCTCGAACACGAGCAGCGTGTAGCTGCCAGCCATAGGCACTTGGAACAGTAATCGGCCGACCAGGAAGACCACCATGGCGTTCACCAAGGACAGCACCAGATACGGGATCGTCTTGCCGAGGATGATCGTCACCGGCCTGAGCGGGGAAACGAGCATGACCTCCATGCTGCCATATTCCTTCTCGCGCGCGATGCTGATCGAGGTGAGCATGGCGGACACGAGCATCAGGACGATCGTGATCACGCCGGGCACAAAGAGATAGACGCTCTTCATTTCCGGGTTGTAGTGCAGGCGTTGCTGCATGGTGATCACCTGTGGGATCGCCTTTCCCGGGAAGCCCGCCGTCCATTTGGAGATCATCCGGGCGCCATACCCCGTCACGATGCTCGCCACATTGGGGTCGGACGCATCGGCGATCAACGCCACGGAAGCGCGTCCTTCCTCGAAGCGCCGCGCAAAGTCCGGACCGATGTCCACCACCATCTTCGCATTGCCGGCCTTGAACACGCGCTCGATGTCCGAAGGACGTTCCAGCCGCTCAGCATCGACGAAGTAGTGTGATGCAAAAAGCGCGTTGACCAAGGAGGTGCTGCGGACATCGCGGCTCTGGTCGAGGATCGCGACATGCGCCTCCTTCACGTCCGTGTTGATGGCATAGCCGAAGAGGATGATCTGGGCCAACGGCATGCCGAAGAGCACCAGCAGCGTACGTCGATCGCGCAGGATGTGCAGGAATTCCTTGTGGAGGAAGGCGCGGAAGGTTTTCATTTGAGTTGTCGACCCAATGGGTCGACGGTACAGATGGTCATTCTGATCTTCCTGCGCCTCTTGCCAATTGGTAGAACACTTCGTCCATCGTCTTCACTTTGAATTGTTCCTTCAGTGCAGCGGGCGTGTCACAGGCCGCCATCACGCCATCCACCATGATGCTGGCGCGGTGGCAATATTCCGCCTCGTCCATGTAGTGCGTGGTGACGAACACGGTGACGCCCTTGGCGGACGCGGCATAGATCATCTCCCAGAATTGGCGCCGCGTGATAGGGTCCACGCCGCCTGTAGGCTCATCGAGGAAGACGATCTTGGGTTGGTGGATCAACGCCACACTGAAGGCGAGCTTCTGCTTCCATCCCAATGGAAGGGATCCCAGACGCGTGTTGCGCATCCCTTGCAAGCCCAGATCTTCGATCATTGCAGCGCTGCGTTCCTTCAGTTCCGCGTTCCCAAGACCGTAGACACCGCCATAGAAGTTGATGTTCTCCAGCACGGTGAGGTCGTTGTAGAGCGAGAAGCGCTGGCTCATGTATCCGATGTTGCGCTTGATGGCCTCGCTCTGCTTGTACACATCCAACCCCGCGACCGTGGCCTCGCCGGAAGTGGGCTTCAGCAGGCCGATGAACATCTTCATGGCGGTGGTCTTGCCCGCTCCGTTCGCACCGAGGAAGCCGAAGATCTCGCCCTTGTGTACATCCAGATCGATCGCGTCCACGGCGGTGAAATCACCGAAGCGCTTGGTGAGGTGATGGGCGTGGATGGTGATCTCTGGGGTCATCCGCGGGTTGGTAGATGAAGGGCAGCAGAGTCGTGGGGACGCAGGGAAAAACAAGAAAGCAACGGATCGACGTAGCTAGCGCGCCTGTCGCGGCAACGGCATCCCATTTTCTGATCGTCTGATCTTTTGATCATCTGATCACGGCTGCATCAGGTGCATGAAAAGGTCCTCGATGTTCGGTTGGATCGCATACAGTTTCACATCTCCGGCACCTTTGGCGGAAAGTTCGGCGTGCATAGCAGCCAGGTCCAAGGGCGCCTTCGCTGTGATGTGAAGCGCATCTCCGAAGGGATGCACGCATTCCACTTCGGGGAGTTCGCGCAAGAGGTGCAAGAGGGTGTAGGGGTCACCGCCGCTCGCCGCATACAAAGGTTTGTCGAAGCCTTGGGTGATCTCCAGCGGTGTGCCCGTGCGCAAGAGGACACCGTTGTGAATGAGCGCGATGCGGTCGCACAAGGCGGCCTCGTCCATGTAGGCGGTGCTCACGAGGATGGTGATGCCTTGGTCCTTGAGCTTCTTCAGCATGGCCCAGAACTCGCGTCGGCTCACCGCATCCACGCCGGTTGTGGGTTCATCGAGCACCAGTACGAGGGGCTTGTGGATCAACGCGCAGCACAGGGCGAGCTTCTGCTTCATGCCTCCGCTCAAGGCTCCGGCGCGGCGCTTGGCGAAGGGCTCCAGCAGCACGTAGATGTCCTTGATCAAGTCGTAGTTCTCCTCCACGGTGGTCTGGAACACGCTGGCGAAGAAGTTGAGGTTCTCCCGCACGGTGAGGTCGGCGTAGAGCGAAAAGGTGCCGGGCATGTAGCCTACGTTGCGGCGCACGTAACGGTAGTCCTTCACCACGTCATGGCCATCGAAGGTGATCGCTCCGCTATCCGGCAACAGCAGCGTAACGAGGGTGCGGAACAACGTCGATTTGCCAGCACCGTCAGGCCCGATAAGACCGAAGAGCTCGCCGCGTGGCACCTCGAAGGAGATGTCCTTCAACGCCTGCACGTCGCCGTACTTTTTGCTGATATGATCGACCGTGATCACTTCGTTGGCGTGGTCAGGTAAACCTCACCGGGCATCCCGCTCTTCAGCGCTCCGGCGGTGTTCGGCACGCGCACCTTGAAAGCGTAGACCATGTCCACGCGCTCCTCCCGGGTCTGTATCGTTTTCGGGGTGAACTCGGTCTCGCTGCTCACCCAGCTCACGCGCCCGGGCAGTCGCACAACGCCCTTGTCGCCATCGTCGATACCCACTTGTACGGGGGCGCCCACTTTCACATTCACCAATTGTGACCCGCTGATGTAGGCCCGCAATTCCAACGTGTCCATGTCCGCTATGCGATAGAGCGCCTTCCCCGGCGCGGCCAACTCGTGCACCTCTGCAAGCTTCACCATCACCGTTCCATGGATCGGATTCACGATGTGCATGTCCTCGATCTGCTTGCGCACTTGCGCCTCCTTCGCATCCAACGCACGGACCTGCGCGGTGATACCCGGGTTCTGCGTCTCAATGGCTGCGCTCTGCTTTTGCAGCACCGAGATCTGGCTGGTCATATCGTCGATCTGCTTCTGCGTGGCGGCATTGTCTGCGAACATGTTCTGCAACCGCTTTTGTTCGCGCAGCAGTTCGGTCATGCGCGCGTCCTGCACCTCTATCTGTGCCACCACATTGCGGGACTGGCTGGCGATGGCCTCGCGGTTCGCGGCGATCTCTTGCCCTTGCAGCGTAAGCATCGTTGTGTCGATCACGCCCACGATGGCACCGGCCTTCAGGGTCATGCCTTCCTCGACGTTGAAACGCAGGATCTCACCTGTGCCTTGCGCGCTCACCAACGTCTCCACGGCTTCGAAATTGCCATAGGCATCCGCCGTGCCGGAATCCTTGTGACAAGCGGAGAGCAGCAGGACGGAGACGAGCAGATGATGGGTCTTCATGGAAGGAGGCTCTGTTGGATCACGGCGATGATGTGTGCTTTTCGGACTTCGAGAAAAACCGCGCGTTGCGCCTTGTTGAACTTCATCACTTTGGCGATACCGGGGAGCATGGCGAAGGTGAACGCGCAGAGGGCGAGGATGTCGATGAGGAACTGGGTGCCGTTCGCACGCGCCGGCGGCAGCTTTCGCTTCTTCAGTTCCGGTTCGATGAGGGCGGCGATGTGAAGTATGGTGTCGCGGAAGGGAGAGCGTGCCACCATGCCGGGGTCGCGCTGCACCTCGAACATCACGAAGGCTGGAAGCGAGGGGATCTCCGTGAGCACCTTGAAGTAGCGCTCCACCATCGCCACCGTCTTTTGCTCGAAGGGTCCGTCGCCTTCCACGATGTCGAGTACTTCGGTGTACAGCCGGCCGGCCTGATGCTGAAAGACCTCCTTGAAGATGGAATCCTTGGTCTTGAAATAGTAGTGGAGCAAGCCCTTGTTCACGCCGGCCATTTCCGCCAGCTCGCGCATGTTCACACCATCGTGCCCATGCTTCACGAAGAGTTCGCGCGCCGCGTCCACGATGCGCTTCCGGGTCTCGTTGTTGCTTGAATTACCCATACGGGTAACAAAGGAACGCCGGAATTACCCAAACGTCCAAATCAAGGAACGATCAAGAGGACCGGAACAGTTCGCTCCGCGACAAGATCGTTGGCCCAGGTTGTTCCCTATCGAACTTCGCACCCCCGCTTCGATCTGGCGGAAAGCAGACTTACATGGACAAACAGCAGTATGCCTCCTCGCCCAATTTCGAGAACGGCAAGTTCAAGAACCTCCTGCCCACAAGCATGTCCATGTCCGCGAAGGACATGATGAAAACAATTGCGGGATTCATTGCAGGCGGTGAAGACCGCACACCGAAGGAGAAGATCCACGTGCGGCATCCGGATCTAAAACTGATCGCTTCGCCCAACGGGATTACGCGCTTTGTCTGGTTCGGCCACTCGGCTTTCCTGATGCAGATCGACGGGAAGAACCTGCTGATCGATCCCATGTTCGGGCCAACGCCCGCACCCTATCCGTGGATGGGACGAAAGCGCTTCACAGACGGGCTGCCGATCGCCATCGCCGACCTGCCGCACATCGATGCCATCCTGCTTTCGCATGATCACTATGACCACTTGGACAGAGGTTCCATCCTGTTGCTGAAGGCGAAGACCAAGGAGTTCTTCGTGCCCTTGGGCGTGGGTGCGCACTTGCGCGAGTGGGGCATCGAAGAGTCGCGGATCCACGAGCTGGATTGGTGGGGTGAGATCGACTTCAAGGACTTGCATTTCGCATTCACGCCTGCGCGTCATTTCTCGGGCCGAGGACTCACGGACCGCTTCTCCACACTCTGGGGCGGCTGGGTTATCCGCGGAAAGAAGGACAACATCTACTTCAGCGCGGACAGCGGCTACGGTCCGCACTTCGCGGCGATCGGTGCCAAGTACGGGCCCTTCGACTTCGCCATGATCGAGTGCGGGCAGTACAACGAGAAGTGGGCCGACATCCACATGATGCCGGAGCAATCCGCACAGGCCGCAGTGGACGTCAAGGCCAAGGTGATGATGCCGATCCACTGGGGCAGCTTCGTTCTCGCCATGCACAGCTGGACGGATCCCGTGGACCGTGTGACGAAGAAGGCGGATGAGCTGGGGATGCCGATCATCACGCCACGCATCGGGGATGTGGTCGCGCTGGATGCACTGGCCGCTTTCCACGAGCGCTGGTGGCGGGAGGTGTGATATCAGATCCGGAAATCCCGGAATCGCTGCGAAAACTTACGATCGTTGCAACGAGAAGTTGTTTGATGAAAGGACAACCGGTCTCATATACCTTCACGCATCATCCGCATCCAGCGCACACCATGCACGAAGAACTCAAAGCCAATTGTTCCGCGCAGCTTGATCTTTCAAGTGCTGAACTAGCCTTGGTCGACGTGTACTTTCAGGAGCGCATACTGAAGAAAAAAGCGTTCATGCTGGAAGAAGGCGAGGTCTGCAACACGCTGTCCTTCGTCGTGGAAGGTTGCATCCGCCAGTTCCATTTGAAGGACGGGGATGAACGCACGTGCGATCTCTCTTTCGCTGGCTCTTGGGTTACGGACCTGAAGAGCTTCAATCAGGGCACGCCGTGCGTGATGAACCACCAAGCGCTGGAAGCTACCCGGATCAGCAGCATCACTAAGAAGCACCTGCTGGCATTGTATGTGGCATGCCCGAAATTCGAGACCTACGGACGCATGATGACCGAGCAGGTGCTGGAGCGAGCAAGCGGGTTGGCCATGTCGCTGGGCTCCGATTCCCCGCAGGAGCGCTACCTGAAATTGTTGAACACCCGGGCGGACCTGTTCCAGCGTGTGCCGCAGAAGTATATCGCGAATCTGTTGGGCATCAGCGCGGAGAGCCTGAGCCGGTTGCGGGGGCGGCTGGCGGCGAAGCGATGAAGAATACTGCAAAGAGCACGAAGGGCACAACGGGATCGCTCAGGCACGTTGAATAGCTGACGGCGCCAAGCTGAATTTCTTGACCATCGTCAACGTCGGGGGCGTTGAGGCTTGCGGTGCTTTGTGTCATCAAAACGCACCAACAATGGAATCCTTGAACAAGACCAAACCCGCCATGGACCATGATCGCCTGCACACTGCGGAAGCGCGGCTTTCGGACGTAATGGAAATGACCGACCCTGAAGCAGTGAAGTTGAAACTTAAGCAAGTGGAAGGTGCATTTGCTTCGGATCCGAGTGAGCTGAACAAGATCCGCTTGGGTATCATCCATCACGAGGTCGCGTTGAATTTGTCCTTTCTTGCCAAGTCGGAATACACCGGTTTCGCGCAGCGGAGCTATGATCGACTCACTGCGTTGGAAGGCCCTTTGCTTGCGCTGGAATATCTGCCCTTCGTGGCTTCGTACCGCGCTTCGGCCTTGTCCTTAGTGGGTGGTGAAACACGGAAGCTCTCTTTGGTCGGCTGTGCGTTCCGCTTGTTCGATGAAGCTGTTGAACGTTATGCGGACGTCTCCTACTTACCGGAATTCCTGCGTGGCAGCGTGGCTGAGAACCTTCCTTGGATCTTTTGGCGGAAGAAGAAGTTCGCGGCAAAGGACTTCGGGTCGATCATCCGCAAGTACGAGGCCGACAATGGTTATGCGAACGCGAAGATCATGAGCTTCACGTATTGGGCTTGGGCGAAGGCGCATAGCGGGAAGCGTTTGCGCAAGCAGGCGCTGGCCTACTTGGCAAAAGCTGTCGCCTTGGATCCCGAAAGCATTGGCGGAAGGGTGAAGGCGGAAGCGCTGTTTAAGGAATGGCGATGATCGATGGGCCTAGGATGTCAGTCCGCTCGGGGGCGTGCTTTGCCATGTCGATCAGCCTTTTCTCCATCTGATCCGGGCGATTGAGTGGCATCGGAACCCACCCTCGATCCAGGATACCGCGCCTTGGTCTATCGGATCTTCATGAAGCGAGCGAACCGCACCGAGCCATCGGTATCAATGAACCTCACTTGGTAGGCTCCTTCAGCCAAGTCGCTAACATCCAAAGATCGACCACCGGCCCCAGCCTGTATTGGCCAAAGGCGACCTGTAGCATCGATCAATTGCATCTGTGACAGCGCGATCATACCCCCATCCTCATCTAGGATGTTGATAAGGTCCGCGGCGGGATTCGGGAACACCCTGTTCGGTCCAACGAGGGCAGCCTCTGCGACACCAACGGTGCTGCATGGCGTTACCATGATCGCACCTGCGCTGACCAACGTGGCTGGCGTGTTGACCTCTCCATATGTGGAGATCGTGAGGGTGGGTGAGTAAGTGCTGAATGACGCTGCGGAGACAGTCACCACAGGGTTTTCTATGTTGCAGGCGATGTATCCATCCGTACCTGTTCGGACCAACTGCATGGCATAGCCGCCACTTCCGGGTCCACCGAACCGATTCCCACAAACGGCAAAGCCGCCATCGGCATTGGCCACCACTTGGTTCACTTCGGCGCTGCCACCGGAATACGTGTGTTGCCATAACGTATCGCCGTTCGCTTCCATCCTCGCTAACCAGGTCTTGGAAAATTGCTCACCTGATAGGGCATAGCCGCCATCCGTGGTCTGCACGACGGAATAGCCATAATCGACCTGTGGTCCACCGTACGTCTTGACCCAAAGCGTATCCCCATTCACATCGGTTTTCACCAAGCATGCGTCCGACCCGAATTGACCGGTGACGATGAAACCGCCATCGCTGGTCTGCACAGCGTCCCGACCATCGGCATAACCGGGGCAGAAGTCCTTGTTCCAGATCACCGCCCCAGTGTCGTCGATCCGCAACAGTTCCATACACCACAGCGAGACTGCTCCCACACCGGCTATGATGTGACCGCCGCCAGCGACCTCGTTGACCGAATATGCATAATTGTCCGAGACCGAATCGTATGTGCGTGTCCAAAGTGTATCGCCGACCGCGTCAACGCGAATGACATAAGCGTTCAAACCGCCACCCGGCCCACCGGAACTACCCGATTGACCTACGACAATAGCTCCGCCATCGGGCGTCAGGGCAAGTCCATATCCGACATCCTCTCCCGGGCCCCCATAGGTCTTCGACCATTGAAGGTCACCATTTGAATCGGTGCGGATCAAGTAGACATCTTTTCCAGAAGTGCCGAAACTGTTAGACGTGCCAGCTACAAGAAAACCACCATCACCGGTTTGTTCCACGGCGAATCCCTGATCGGTCAGCGCTCCTCCATAGGTCCGTGTCCATAGGGTATCACCGTCCGCATCCGTTCGGACGAGATATACGTTGTCATAAAAACCACTGCCAACGCCAAAGGCCATGGTGTATCCCGCGAGGATGAAACCTCCATCGCTCGTTGCGCTGATGGCCGTGCCGAATTGGGCATTTGCGCCTTGGATCGACTTCTCGAAGGTTTGGGCCTGCGCAAGAGAAGAGCCACAAAGCGCAAGGAGGCAGGTGGTATGGATCCGGTTCATGGGAAGTGCATTGTGGCTTGCGCCGTTATGCTAAAGGTAAACGAACTACGCTGGGCAACTCTGCGGGGTGAGATGAATTATTTTGGGTGAATATGGTCTCCTGCCATCAATGACGTTCGACGTCCGGAAGTGTCGCGGCCCGCACCTTGGGACGGGACAGCAAACTGCGCAATTGACCCGGACTTTTCATGAGGACAAGCTATATGCCCTCAACGATGTCGATCACCGGCGATGGCCGTCAACGCAATGCCAACAGTGTCCTTCACTTCCCAGCCTGTGCCGCCAGCGCATCGTGCACCGAGTCGCGGATCATGCCTTCTACCACCCAGTCCTCGCGATCGAGCTCGATGCGCACGTGCGGGTCGACCCCAGTGAGATAGACGGTCTTGCGCTTGTTCGTCAACCGCTTCACGATCTCCTGCAACCGGTGCAGTCCCGTAGCATCGATCAGCGGGACTTTCTGCATCCGCATGATCACCACGCGATGTCTGTCGTTGATCTCGCCCATTACTTCTTGAAACTTCTGCGCCGCGCCGAAGAACAGCGGCCCGGTGATCTCGAAGATCATCACATCGGAGGGCAGGTTCTTCAGTTCGTCATCGAAGAGAATGTCTTTGCCTTGTACCTGGTCGCCGGTCAAGGCGGGCTTCAGGTCCGTGATGTCACTCATGCGCTTCATGAAGAGGAAGGCCGCCAGCACCATGCCCACTTCGATCGCGAGCACGAGATCGAAGATCACCGTGAGGAGGAACGTCGTCAGCAACACTACCACATCGTAGCGGTGGCCTTTCAGGGCGCTTACAAAGCCGCGCCACTCGCTCATGTTGTAGGCCACCACCACGAGGATCCCTGCGAGACACGCCAAAGGGATCTTCCCCGCAAGCGGTGCTACCAGCAACATGATCGCAAGTAGCGTTATCGCATGGACGATCCCCGCGATCGGCGTACGACCGCCGTTCTTCACGTTGGTGGCGGTGCGGGCGATGGCCCCCGTTACCGGGATGCCACCGAAGAACGCTGACACCACGTTCGCACCGCCTTGCGCCACCAGCTCCATGTTGCTGCGGTGCTGTCCACCGATCATGCTGTCCGACACCGTGGCCGATAGCAGTGATTCGATGGAACCGAGCAGCGCGATGGCCACGGCGGGTTGCACCAGTTCGCGCAACGTAGCCATGCTCACCGCATGGAAGGACGGCATCGGCAGGGTACGCGGGATGGCTCCGAAATGATCCTCGATGGTGGAGACCGGTAGGTGGAAAAGCGCGACGGCCGCCGTGGAGAGGATGATCGCGACCATCATGCCGGGAAGCACACGGGTGACCTTGGGCCAGAAGACACTGATGATCACCGAGCCTACGCCGATCGCCAGCGCCGCCGCATTCACGCTGCCGAAGTGTTGAAGGAAGGCCGTCCACTTCTCGATGAAGTTGGATGGCACCGCGCCCATGTCCAACCCGAGGAAGTCCTTGACCTGCGAGGAGAGGATGATCACCGCGATGCCGGAGGTGAAGCCGAGCACCAAGGTGTGCGGGAAGAATTTCAGCAGGTTGCCGAAGCGAAGCAATCCCATAGCGATCATGAGCACTCCGGCCATAAGCGTGGCGATAGTGAGCCCTTCCACGCCATACTTCTGCACAATGCCGTAGACGATCACAATAAAAGCGCCGGTGGGCCCGCCGATCTGCACGCGGCTACCTCCGAAGGCGCTGATCACCACGCCACCGATGATCGCCGTGATCAAGCCTTTCTCCGGCGTTACTCCGGAAGCGATGGCGAAAGCGATGGCCAATGGCAGGGCGACGACCCCCACGGTGATCCCCGCGAAAAAGTCCTTGCGTAGCTGCTCCCGTGGGATGCCCGCCTTCCAAAGTGTGAAGAGCTTCGGAACGAATTCGCTGCTCATGGGTGGCCAAAGTAGGATCTTGTAATGTGAGGGAAGTTGAGTTTGATCATGGTCTGATCGACAGTGATCAACCACCGTTCATCCGCCCCTCCAATATCTTCGCAGCATGTCGCATCCCGTCACCAAGCCCTACGTCCCCAAGCACAAGATCCGCATCGTCACCGCCGCATCGCTGTTCGATGGGCATGATGCCGCGATCAACATCATGCGGCGCATCATCCAGGCCACGGGTGCCGAGG
>JBEPUG010000009.1:0-33584 GCA_041691695.1 Flavobacteriales bacterium | reverse complement strand
AGATGTGTATAAGAGAGAGTTCATGTCCTCCACGCTGCTGATCGCTACGCCGGCCTTGCCCACATCGCCTTTTACACGCGGATGGTCCGAGTCATATCCTCTATGTGTTGCCAGGTCGAAGGCGACGCTGAGTCCCATCTGCCCAGCGGCGAGGTTGCGGCGGTAGAAGGCGTTGCTCGCTTCCGCCGTGCTGAATCCCGCGTACTGCCGGATGGTCCATGGGCGGATGGTGTACATACTGGCGTAGGGTCCACGCAAATAGGGTGGTGCGCCCGCGCCGAACTTCAAGTGCTCGATGTTTTGCGCATCCAACGCAGTATAGAAGGACTGAAGCGGGAGCTCTTCACGGTTTGGAATTTCAGCCACAAGCTGCAAGCTGCCAGCCTCAAGCTTTGAAGCGGCCAAGCTTGTGGCTTGTGGCTTGTGGCTAGCGGCTAGTTCACTGATCAGTGCATTGGTGAACTCCTCTACCGTATTGCTTCCGCCCAACGGATCCGCGACTCTTCCCAAAAGGCTTTCGTCGCGCAGCAGCAGACTGATGTTGCGGGCGATGCGGCGACCGAGGACCTCTCCTTCGGGCAGCGGCAGGTCGGGAATCGTGAGCCCATCGCAACCGCCGATGATGGTGCTGATGGCTTGAAGCGACGCGCGGATCGCTTGGTCGTACGGCGACTTCGGATTCTTCGCGTATTGCACTTCGCATTGAACGAAGGTGTTCAGACTGCACGCGTGGGAAGGGGAGAAGCTCTTGATCGTTTCCGCCCACACCGCACGGAAAGCGCGGATGCGCGCGGCTTCCAGAAAAAGGTCGTCGCCGATGTGCAGGCGGAATTGGATGCGCGCGGCCACGTCGTCGATCAGCCAGCCCTCTTTCGTCAGGCGTTGCAGCAATGCCTTGCCGTGTTCGATCGCATGGCGAGTTGGATCAAGGATGGCTTCTTCCGGGTTGCGTTCATCGCTCACCTCGAAGAGTCGGACCAAGGGATAGGCGGCAATGCGCTCACGTAGGTCATGCACATCCGCATCGTGCGGAAATCCTGCGCAAACGCTCAACTCCGAGGGTGGCACGTTCTGATGTTTCGCGAGGTGCAACACTTCGAGCAAGGTCTCTTCATTGCCGTGATGGAGGTGTAGGTCAATCGCAGCGAGAAATACATCGTTCAGCACCGGCTGCATGGAAGCGTGCTCTGCGCGAAGCTCGATCGCATCGGCTCCGCCGATCAAGGCCTTCAGCACTTCGTTGTTCGCCGTTTCGGCACCCGTATCCGCGATGGGTGCGGTGATGCGCCACGTATTGCCGCTGCGCTTCACCCCGCGCCGATGGTCATTTGGAGTGCCGTGAGGCAGGTCGCTCGCCATGCCCAAAGGCCGAATGCTTTTGCCGTCGGGAAGAGCAACGTCGATGTTGGCGGGAACTTTCCCTTTCAGTTCCTTCAGGAGCAACTGCTCCCATGTGCTGCGGTCGAAAGCGGGGAATGCCGCGAAGAGTTGGTCGTGGGTCATCGTGGCGAAGTTCGGCATCGCGCCTCGTTCAGGCCTTCGGGCGGCATGACATTGGCAGGAACCCGGTGAAAAGGAGTCGCTTCGGGATAGGGAAGGGCGATGGCTTGACTGACTTTCCATCGAGCTATCATTTTAAATAAGGACACAGGTGTCCGTTGAAATTAACTTTTGTTTACATTTGGCGCCAGAACCCGATCTGCCGTGTTTTCCAAGACCTGCGAATACGCTTTCCGAGCCGCTGTGGTAGTGGCCTTGGCCTCCAAGAACGGGGAGCGCCTGACCTTGACGGACATCGCAAAGCGGACTGGAGCGCCGAAGGCCTTTACGGCCAAGGTCCTGCAGGCATTGGCGCGTGGCGGCATCGTGAACTCCCAGCGCGGACCCAATGGGGGCTTCGATCTTCCGCCGTTGCATGCGAAGAAGGTGAACCTGCGCATGATCATGGATGCCATCGGTGAAGAGGCTTTCCACACGGGCTGCGTGATGGGACTGAAGGAATGCAACAGCATCGATCCGTGCCCGCTCCATGTCCAGATCACAAGGGTGAAGGAGGAGATGCACCGCGTTTTGGAGAACACGGATGTACTAAGCCTTGCTGAAGAATTGAACAATGGAACCACACGCCTGAAACTATGAAGCGATACCCTAATACAGGACCTGTAGGTCCGAAGAATTACCTGCGGCGCCCCATGCTTGTCGCGGTCGCGCTGCTCCTTGTGCAAGGGGCCATAGCGCAGAGCCCGAAGACCGATGGCTGGGAGAGTAGTCCCGGAGTCGTGGGCACCTTGGTGCTATTGAGCATTGTGCTGTTCGTGGCAGCATTGATCATCACGGCGCAAGTGGGCCGTTTGATCAAGCAGACCAAGGAGAAGCGCGGGACGACGATCGCTGAACCGTCGGCAGAGGAACGCGCCAAACGGGAGGCCGCTTCGCGCTATAAGCTACGCGGCGACGAGCTCGGCGGGAGCGCCACGGCTTTCGACGACAAGGCTTTGATCGCCCGCGCCACCAGCGAGCCGGATAATCCCTTGGTTGACGAGAAGATCTACTCACGCACCCGTTTGGATGTGCCGAAGCCGCTGCAGAAACTCGTCATCTGGTACCTCGCCGCAGCCACATTCTGGCTACTTTTCGGTACTTCCGTGGGCGAGTACCTCGGCCTGAAGTTCATCTGGCCGGACCTCGATGAGGTGGCGTGGCTTTCATTCGGAAGGTTGCGTCCCGTGCATACCAACACTGTGTTCTGGGGCTGGGCCTCCTTGGCAATGATCGGCTTGGCCTACTTCGTGATAGCACGCACATCGGCCACGAAGATCTACAGCTACGCAATGGGCTGGTGGGCGTTCGCGCTGATCAACCTCTCCGTGATCATCGGAGATCTCTGCCTGATGGCGGGCATCAACAACGGCGGTGGCGAGTACCGCGAATACATCTGGCCGGTAGCACTCCTCTTCGCACTGGGACTCATTCTCACCTTCCGGAATTTTTACGGCACGGTAAAGCGGCGCAAGGTCTCCGAGATCTACGTGAGCAACTGGTACATCCTTGCATCTCTTGTGTGGACCATCGTGCTGGCCACGATCGGCTATCTGCCTTGGTATCAGGGCGGATTGGGCGAGACCATCATCCAAGGCTACTACATGCACCAAGGCGTGGGCATGTGGTTCATGACTTTCACACTCGGCCTCATCTACTACTACCTGCCCTCCTCTCTCAACAAGCCGATCTACTCCTATTCGTTGGGTGTGCTGGCGTTTTGGACGCAGATGCTATTCTACACGATGATCGGTACACACCACTTCATTTTCTCTCCATTGCCATGGTGGTTGCAAACGGTGGCCATCGTCTTCAGCATGGGCATGTTCATCCCGGTGATCGCGGGTACGACCAACTTCCTGATGACCATGCGCGGCAGTTGGAGCGCCATCGGTAAGAGCTATGTGCTGCCCTTCTTCCTGGTGGGTGTTATCTTCTATTTCGTGGGCAGTTCGCAAGGAAGTTTCCAAGCCTTCCGCTTCACGCAGAACATCTGGCACTTCACCGACTTCAACGTGGCGCACTCGCACTTGACGATGTACGGCATCATCACCTTCATCATGTGGGCCTGCATCTATGCATTACTGCCCAAGATGACCGGCCGCGAACCCTCGCAGGTGCTGGTGGGTGCGCACTTCTGGATCGCCTTCATCGGCCTCTTCGCCTATACCGTTTCACTTATGGCCGGTGGAACCGTGAAAGGCATGGCGTGGGTTGAGGGAGTGCCCTTCATAGATACTGTCATCGCAACGCGGGGCTATTGGACCTGGCGCGCGGTCGGCGGATCGCTGATGTTCATCTCGCACTGGATCTTCGCTTGGAACTTCTACACTATGGTCCGAAAGCCGCGCATTGCCGACAAGACCGACGTCATCGATCCCATACCCGCTTGAGCCATGATCAATTTCCACAAGGACCACGCGAATCTCGTGAACGTTGCATTGCTGGTGTTCGTGCTGCTGAGCACGGGCGTTGCCATCGCACCCGCACTGACCATGCAGGACAATAATTCGCCACTTCCGGACATGCCTGTTATGACCGAACAGGAACACCGCGGTCTGGCTATTTATGTTTCCGAAGGTTGCATAGGCTGCCATACCCAGCAAGTGCGGAACATCGAAATGGACAAGGTCTGGGGTTCCCGCCCTTCCATGCCGAGCGACTACTATTACAGCAAGCAACGTCCCGACATTTGGCACAACACACCTTCATTGCTCGGTAGTGAACGCACCGGGCCGGATCTCACTGACGTAGGTGTCCGCAAGGGGAGCGAAGCGTGGCAAATGCTTCACCTCTACAACCCGCGCATGGTGGAAAAGGCATCGATCATGCCGCGATATGGCTGGCTATTCACGGAGGTGGACTCCGCCCATGTTAAGCCTGATGATTTTGTGCTTACGGTGCCCGCCGATAAGCTGGAGCATCGGGGCTACAAGATGGTCGCGACGCAACGCGCAAAGGACCTAGTAGCCTATCTGCTTTCGCTGAAGCAGGCACCATTGCCCACGGGTGAAATGCCCGAAGCCTTCATTCCCACTCCCGGCGCGAATGGTAAACCTGTGGTAGCAGAGGCTGGTGGCGCTGCACCTGCCGTGGATGGCAGCAAGGTCTTCTCGAGCGTGTGTGCCGCCTGTCACCAGCCCGATGCCAAAGGACTTCCCGGAGCTTTCCCGGCATTGGCAGGGGCTGAACTCGTGAACGAAAAAGATCCTATCAAGATGGTGAACATCGTGTTGGGTGGATACAACGGTTTGCAAAACTTTGGACCGATGCCGCCGCAGGCCGCCAACCTTAACGACGCCCAGATCGCTGCGGTCATCAGCTACGTGCGCTCCAACTTCGGGAACAACGCACCGCCTGTTGATGCCGAGACCGTGAAGAGCGCACGTGCCGTGATCGCACCTGAAACCGCTCAGAAATGATGAAAAAGCTGTTCACCTCCGTTCTTGCATTGCTCTGCGCCATGCCCATGTGGGCCTGCGAGGCTTGCAAAATGCAGCAGCCGAAATTGTTGCGTGGTATCACTCACGGCACCGGACCGCAGAGTGGTTTCGATATGCCCATCATCTATGTGTCCGCGGTCGTGGTCCTGGTTACCTTGATACTCGCCGTGAAATTCCTCGTGAAGCCCAACGAGGGCGCAGCGGACCACATCAAGCGATCCATCCTCAACTCCCCCCTCCACGATGGCAACTGAGCGCACCGTAAAGCTCTTCCTCGATGATGAGCCAGCGCCGTTCGCGGAGTTCGCCCCGCCGGTGAAGTTCCTGTTCGATACCACCAAACTGCCGGACGGGCCGCACAGTCTGCGTATCGTGGCTCGGAGCACCAATGGAGTGGAGGGACTGCGAACGATACCCTTTGAGGTGCGCAACGGACCCTCCATCACGGTGCTTGGCCTGAAGCCGGGTGAAGTGGTGGAGGATCGCATCCCCATCACGGTCAATGCCTATGGAAGCGAGCGTACAGACATGTTCATGATCACCGGTTCGGAAACCCCCAAGGCCATTCCCTCGTGGGTGTGGGCCATGGTGATCGCTTTCGTCGGATTTGCCGCTTTCTACTTCACGCTGTACTGGTCTCCGGCGCACCTTTGATCAGAAGGGCGGCTGAGAGCGCGGATCAATGCGGAAGCTTGATCCGCGCTTCGCCGTTGGCGATGATCCCCATAGCTTTGCCGGTGAAGCGATTCCCGATGAAGGGCGTGTTCCGGGAGCGACTCACGATATCGGCCTCGGTGAAGACCCATTCGAGTTCCGGTGCGAAGAGAGTGATCTCCGCGAGTTCACCTTCCACGATATGCGGCACGTCCAAGCCCAGCGCCGCGCGCGGACCTTGGCAGAAACGCTCCAAGATGCGCCGTGCCGTCATGCGACTCTTTAGTGCAGTGTTCGCAGCAGCGTAGGCTGTTTCCAGCCCGATGATGCCGAAGGCAGCCTGCGGGAATTCAAGTCTCTTGTGCTCAGTGTCCTCCGGCCGGTGATCGCTCACGATGCAATCGATGGTGCCATCCTTCACGCCTTCGCGCAAGGCTTCGATGTGCTCCGGATCGCGCAGCGGCGGCATCACTTTGTAATTGGTGTCGAAGCCGCGCAAGCAACCGTCATCCAGCAAGAGATGGTGCGCCGTGACGCTGGCGGTGACGCGCAGTTTCTTCGCCTTCGCGCGCCGGATCAATTCCACACCATCGGTAGTGCTTATCGCGTCGATGTGCAAGCGTGAGCCGGTGTAATCGAGCAGTTCAAGATCGCGTGCGATGCGGATGGATTCGGCCATGGCCGGGATCCCACGCAGACCCAGCCGCGTGCTCATGGGCCCTTCATGCATTTGGCCACCTGCAGCGAGGTCGGCATCTTGCGCAAAGCTCATCACGCGGCCGTCGAAGTTCATCACGTACTGCAAGGCGAGCAGCATCAATCGCGTGTTGCGCGTGGACGAGATATCATCCGTGAAGGCCAGTGCACCGGCCTCGCGCATGTCGAAGAGCTCCGCCAACTGTTGGCCGTGCAGTCCTTTGGTGAGCGCGCCCAAGGGCAGTACGCGCACCGGATGTCCTTGTCCCTTCCGCAGTAAATATTCGATACTCGCGCGTTGATCGATCGGTGGTTCGGTGCTTGGAAGCACGGCCACCGCGGTGAAGCCTCCTGCAGCGGCGGCATCCAATCCGCTGATGAGTCCTTCCTTGTATTCCTCACCAGGATCGCGGAAGTGGGCGCGCAGGTCCACCCAGCCGGGTGATGCATGCAGACCTTCGATGCTCACTTCTTCCGCCTTGCCCTTGGGCAGCTTCGTGCCGGCCTTTTCCACACGGCCGTTCACGATCAGCAGATCGGTTGTCCCATCGTGCAGCGGACCTCCGGGGTCCAGCACTTTTACGTCGCGGAGGAGCAGGTCTTTCATCGGGTGGCGCGGATCAAAAGGATCTCCAAGAGAAGGAAGAGAAGTGCGGCAAGGATGAACCACTTCCACAATTTGACACCTTGGTCCAGTTGCTTCAGGCTTGCGGAAAGTTCATTGCCGGTCTTCTCCAGCACGGTAATGCTCGATAGGCCTAGTTCAGTAAGGCGTTCCTTGAATTGTGCCGGTGTGAACGCGGCGAGGTCTCCTTCGCTGCGTGACAGGTCCAGCGCGAGGATCGCGAGGGTGTCTTTGTCCACGGTCACAGCATACGGGCCGGGCTTCAGGTCCTCGTCGTGCAGCACGAGCGTGGTGCCGCCAAGTGTGCGACGCACTTCTGGAATGATGTCGATGCCATCGGGTCCTTTCAGATGCGGGGCGGTCTCACTCTCGAGATCGACTCCTTCCACGGGAATGGCGGCCTCATCACCAATGATGTGATAAAGTGCGCCCATAGGCCGGGCCAATTCCGCCATTCGCAGCAGCGAGGTGACGAAGAGCGCATGGCGGCTGAATGTGCCGCCGGATACATTCAGCGGCGAGGCGCACAGGTAGACACGGCCCTTGGCGACGGGCGTGGCGCTGAGGAATGCCGCTCCACTTTGCAGGCGCAGGAAGACATCAGCAGCGGGGGCGGGAGTGATCGAGTAGTGCGTGCGCACCATCGGCAGGTCCACATTGGCGGGCATACTGTTGAAGACGTCGTGGAAGAAGGGCGATCGCAGGTCGATACGCTCCACCTTGATGCCTGATGTATCGCGCGCACCCATGCTTGCGCCGAAGCTCCCGAGGAAGGCTTGATAACTGCTCGCATCAGTGTTCTCCGCAGGAAAGAGCGCAAGGCTTCCGCCGCTGTTGGCGAAGTCCTTCAACGCTTCGGCGAGGCCGCTGGGAATGTCGGGCAGCGCGTTCAACACAACGAGGTCCTGCTTTGCCAAGGAGGAAAGGTCCAGTTGGCGGTAGGCTTGTGTTGTGAAAGCATGAACGCTGTCATCGGCGAAGACCGCAGCGATGTCCTTGTCGCTGGACACATCGCCACCGCTCACTAGCAACACATGCAGTTTTTCAGCCGTGCGATAAGCGATGTGGAAGACGTTGTCGAAGACGATCGGCCGGTCCTCTATGGAGACCTCACCCCGGTGTTCGCCGACGGCGTCATTGCTGAAGTTGAGCACCGTATCCACCACCGCATCCGCCGCCACGCCGAAGGTGGCCATTGCGCGTTGTCGCCCGTCGATCGTGAGGCGCAGCGGGATGTTCTGCAGCGCTTGCGTCCCATAATTCTTCACCCGCACATGAAGCGCTTCGTTCTGTCCAAGCCTGCGAACCGGCGTTTCGAACCATACCGAATCGATGGCGAGATTGTCCACGCTTGAGGCCTGGATCGGGACGATCACCGTGCGCACTGTGCTGTCGTTCGTCCAATGTTCAACATCCGTTGTCACGCGTTGCAGGTCGGTGAAGAGGAAGGCTTGTTTCACCGGTGCGTCGCTGCGGGAGAGAGCTTCGCGTTGCCGCTCCATCACTTGGGAAAGCGGGCGGGCGTAAGGTCCAACGTCCACTTGTCCGGCCGCGGCCAGCGCCTCATCGCGACCGAGCAGCAGTTGCTGTCGACCCTCGAAACGGTTGGTGAGAATTTGGTAGCGGTCAGTGGGGCTGTAGGCCATCACGGCATCCTGCGCATCGGTGCGGGCCTGGTCCAGCAAGCGGCCTTGCCCGTTCTGTCCGTCCATGCTCCAGCTATCATCGAGGTATAGGCTGATCGCACGCTGTCCGGCCTCCACTACGCCGGTGGCGTTCTTTATGTAGGGCTGCGCGAAGGCCATCACCAGACACGCCAACGCTAGGAGCCGCGAGATCAGCACCAGCCAGTGCCGCACCTTTTTCCGGGAACGCGTCTGCTGCGTCACCTCCTGCAGAAAGCGCACGTTGGGGAAGTCGATCCGCTTGAAGCGCCGAAGCTGGAAAAGATGAATGATGACGGGGATGGCCAGCACGAAGAGCGCCCAGAGGAACGAGGGAAAGAGAAAGGCCATCGGCGCGCAAAGTTGGGGCATGGCCGCCAGTTGTCCTTCGGAACTTCCGGAAGCGCAATGTGGGCCCTAGTCCTGCGAAAACTTGTACGGGTCGTTGTGGTCGTCCTCAATGGCCATTTTCACCGACCACATCTTCAGCGCAAGCACCGCCATGGTCCGTTGGTCCTGCGTGATCAGCCAGCGCATCGCGTCCTCATCGCCGCCTGCAACAGCCATGTGCCGCAGCACCGGAAAGTCGTGCGCTTCGAGCCAGTCCAACGCCTTTACATCGCCTTCGATGCCACTGATCAACGCCATCAGCGGAGCGTGCCCATGCTCCAATAGCCACTTCCGCGCGTCGGCCTTCAAATGGAGCGCGAAGACGAAAATGCCCAACTCCGGGAAACCGTTCTTGATCAACCACTGGCGGACCTCCCTGTTGCCGGAGATCGCTTCACCCCAGGCCACGAGCACTTTTTGTGGATACTTGGAAAGGATGCTTTCGGCCATGCCCAAAGGTATTGGTGCATCGCGGCGGGCTGGGGCTGCATGAATTTCTAAACCGCAGATGGACACAGATGGAAGCAGATATTTCGTCCACTGGTCGGCTTCAAAGTGGTTCCCGAAAAGGGAATTTCCTTCTCTTATCGGCGTTCATCTGTGTTCATCGGCGGTTCTTTTTCAGATCCTCCTTCCGCCGTAAGGCGGATGGAGGCTGGAACTCCGAAAGCCCTGTTTGGTCTTCCGGGGTGTCACCCACTCGCCGGTATCTTCGCGGCATGCGTGCCCTGCTGATCGTTCCCTGTGTGCTCCTTGCCGTGTCAGCTTTGGCCCAAGGCGGCACGCGGCAGGAGCGGAAGATGAGGTCCTTGATAGCGAAGGGGAAGGCCTATCCAGCGATCCGCATCGCGAACGATATGCTCGTGGCCAAGGAGCCGCATCCGGAGTTCTACGCCCTTCGCGCGGAGGCCTATAACAGCATCGCGGATTTCGGCAAGGCCGAGGCCGATGCGCGGCAGGCTATGCGACTTTTCCCGGACAGCACTAACGGGCTGTTCCAGCTGGCGATGGCCGAGCAGGGCCTCGGACAATTGGACAGTGCCACGTTCCATCTACTACAGGTGAAGCAGCGCAAGCCATCGGCGGAGACGTGCTATCGACTTGCGATCGTTGAACAGATGCGCGGCCAACTACCTGATGCGCTGCTGCAAGTGGATGAGGCCATCGCCATGTCGAAGCCCAACGATCCCACGACGGCACCCTTTCACCGCGTGAAGGGAGAGGTGGATGCGATGATGGGCGACACCGTTTCCGCACGCATCCAATTGGATCAGGCGGTCGCCTTGGCGCCGAAGGATCCGGTGAACTACAACAGTCGAGGGTACTACCTGCATGCTTGGGTCGGCGACTACAGAGGGGCCATCGCCGACTACGACAAGGCGATCAAGCTCAATCCGAATTACAGCTACGCCTTCAATAACCGCGGCTGGAGCCTTTACAAGATGGGCGAGACGGACAAGGGCATCAAGGATATCCAGCGAGCGCGGAAGAAGAAGCCGTTCAATCCGTACACATATCGCAATCTTGGCGTCATCGCCTTGGAGACCGGTGATACCACCCGGGCTTGCGGGTATTTGCGGCAATCATTGGAGAGAGGCTTCACTGCGCTGTATGGTGATGAGGTCGAGAAACTTATCGCCGTCTCCTGCAGGAATGAGAAAGCGCCAACACCGGCTCATCCCGCACCATCACTGAAAGGTCCGGCCGATCAGAAAGGCCAGCAAGAAGTACCACGTACCAACGCACCCTGAGATCATGGATGACAACACCGGCATGCTGCGCGACGGCGCATTGAAAGGTCAAGTAGTAGTGGTGACCGGTGGTGGCACTGGTCTGGGTCGAAGTATGACCGAGGCCTTTTTGCGTGCAGGCGCCAGCGTGTGCATCACCAGCCGCAAGATGGATGTGCTGGAAACCACCGCGAAGGAGCTTGAAAATGCTACCGGGGGAATCGTTCTCCCTGTTGCTTGCGATGTGCGTGATAGCAAGTCCGTGGATGCGATGTTGGAAGCGGTTTTAGCGCGTTTCGGCAAGGTGGATACGCTTGTGAACAACGCGGCCGGCAATTTCATCAGCCCCACCGAACGTCTTAGTGGGAAGGCCTTCGAGACCATCATCGGCATCGTGTTGATGGGCACCGTGAATTGCACGCTCGCCTTCGGGAAGCATTGGATCGCGAAAGGGGAGAAGGACAAGACGGTGCTGAATATCACCACCACTTATGCATGGACGGGCAGTGGTTACGTGGTTCCCAGTGCCTGCGCCAAGGCCGGTGTGCTAGCACTTACGCGTTCGCTGGCAGTGGAGTGGGCCAAGTATGGCATCCGCACCAATGCGATCGCACCCGGACCTTTCCCTACCAAGGGCGCGTGGCAACGTTTGCTGCCGGGTGAATTGATAGAGAAATTCAACATGGCCAAGCGCGTCCCACTGGGGCGTGTGGGCTCACACAAAGAGCTGACGGACCTGGCTTCCTATCTCATCTCCTCCTACAGCGGCTTCATCAATGGCGAGGTGGTGACAATCGATGGTGGCGAATGGCTGAAAGGTGCAGGCCAGTTCAACATGTTGGACGAGGTGGAACCGGAAATGTGGGATTCAATCGAGCGCATGGTGCGCGGCGTAAAAGGGAGTTGACGGCTTCCCGAAAGTCGGAAATGAAAAGGGCTGCGATGATCGCAGCCCTTTTCATTGCTTGGCTATAATGGCTTATTCGGCCTCGATGACCAAGTATTTGGAGAGGCTCCAGAATGCTGCGGTGTCCTTGATCGTGAGGTTGTCCACACGGTCCTTGCCTACCAGTTCGTAGCTGCCCGCTGGGTGCGCAGTGATGAGCTTGGCCTTCTTCGCATCCACGGGGATCACAGTGACCTTGGTGATGTCGATCTGCTTGAAGTAGTCCTTGTTGAGACCTTCGGTGTTCAACTTGTTCACGCCGCCGATACCGATGACGCCACCCTCTTTCGTCAGAACCTTGTTGTCACGCAATTCCTTCTGGGTGCCCACGCAGTAATAGGCGGTATTGATCTCGTTCGTCTGCATATTCGACTGCTGCTCCTTATCCTGATACATTTCGATCATGCTGGCCAAGGAGGCATTGGTGCTGGCGAGTTGTTCCTTGATGGAACCGATCTCCGCATCCTTGTCGCTGATGGACTTCTCGAGTTCCGTGATGGTCTTTTGAAATTCGGTGAGCCTGCTGTCCGTGGCGGCCGACGACTTCTTCATCCGAGCTATGATCTGCTTATTCACCGAGATCAGGGAATCGATGGACTTAAGATCTTCCACGATCCCTTCCTCCATGGTCTTGCCACTCTCCACGTCCTGTCCGCCCTTCTTCAGCAGACCCTGCTTCTCCCGTATCATGCGGAGGTTCTCGCTCACGCGGTTGAATGCCCCGAACATGTCGTTGATGGTGGAATCCTTCGTGGCGCTTTCCTCGGCCACTTTTGTCTTGTCCGTCTGCAGTTCCTTGTACTGCTCGCTCTGGGTGGGGTCATTCTTGCACGCAGTAAAGACCAAGGTCGCGGCTGCACAGGCCAAGAGGATATTCTTCATCATTGATCGTTGCTTTTTGTGGAGGGACGCGCTTTTGTGGGAATGTTTTCGAGGTCCTGAATGGACAGTTGAACGAGTGAGGGCGAAATTACGTACACACCGTCGTTGAAGAACAATGGTCCACACACATTGAAGATCCGTTCATTGTTCCTTTCCTTGGCTTGAGATGAACACCGGCCTCATCCCGTTGGTTCGCAGAGCGCTGATCGTGGCTGCGGTTGCCTTGTCGTTGCCCTGTTTTTCCCAAGGTGGAAATAATGATCTGACGAAGGATTTTTCCAAGCTCTCCGCCAAGGAAAGGACGAAGATCGCTGCGCAAGAGAATCAGGCAGCAGCGGTCGACACGAACTATCAAGCGGTGATGCGCAGAGCAGAAAGTGCTTTTCAAGGTGGTGATTACCAGAAGGCCTTGGCCAGTTATGAGGACGCGCGAAAGCTGCGTCCTTACAATGTATATCCAAAGGTGAAGATCCAGGACCTGCAGGAATTGCTGAAGAAGAACGTGGCGGAAAAGGCTACCCAACATACAGCTCAGCCCGGCACCACTGTCGTTGGACCGGAAGTGGCAGTTGCGCCGACGATCGTCGTCGATATGCCAACCCCAATTTCGACCACATCCGCTCAGGCGCCGGTCATACCTCCGGTCCAAGCGGTATCGATCGCCCCACCTGTCGCTATTCCACGGCCCATACCTGAACCGGTCCCGGAAAAGAACCTCGAACCTGTGCGTCCAGCACCTTCTATTCCCACTCCAACCGAGGTGGCCCGAGTACCCGCGGAAGCACCACTTCCGAAGATCATGGGCGAGCGCATTTTCCTACAGGCAGGCGCTGTGGTGACCGAACGGACAGTTATTGATGATGACCGACCGACGGTGTATCGGCGAGTGGTGCACCCTTCTGGCCAAGTGTTCACTTTCAAGGATGGCCTTTCGATCCCCGAGCGGATGTGGAAGGAGCGATTCGGCGATTAGCGCAGATCAGTCCGCTATCAGCTTCACCGGCATCTCCAGCAGGGAACGGTAGTCCTCGCCGGCTTCAGCCATGTCCAGATCGTCCTCTGCATGATGCCATTCCAGCAAGACGGTCCCTGTGCCGGACGCGTGCACCTCGTCCAGCACCTTCAGTAGTTCGAGGATGTATTTCGCACTACTCGAATTAAAGTACTCCAGTGTGATCCGTACCACAGTATGCTTGGCCGGAGCCTTGGTATAGGCCTCGAGTTGTTCCAACAACGGGCGGTAGAAGTGGTCGGCATTCTCGTGGATGGAGGAACCTGCCAATTCCAGTAGGCCTAGGTCGGTATCGAAAAGCACGGATGGTGTCTTGTTCGTTGGAGGTAATTGCATCCTGGACATGTGCGCGGTGAAGGTATGTGGCTAAGCGGATGCACGCGCCGTTTTCGAAGTGCTCATCAATGCCTAATTTCAGGCCGAACTGGAAACATCACCTCCCACTCCCATGGCCATCCAGCACATCCTTGTCCCTTACGATTTTTCAGATTGCGCGACCAACGCACTCCGTGTCGCAGCCAAGATGGCCAGACTTACGGGGGCCAATCTTCATCTGGTCCATGTCTATGAGGATATGGGCGACTTCCACGCGAGCAACCACAAGAAGCGGGACGAGATCGAGCTGAGGCTGGACAAGGTGCCGGAGCTGCCCTTCTTGGCGGGTATCCCGATGAAGCGTTTCATGCTGCGCCAGTTCGGGATCACCGAAATGTTCAAGAATGACCGGTTGGCGAATATGGACCTGGTGATCATGGGAAGCAATGGTGCGCAAGGACTGCGCGGCGTTGTGGGCTCCAATACGCAACGCGTGGTGCGGATCGCACCCATGCCTGTGCTGGTGGTGAAGCATCCGGTGGACGACTTTGATGTGAAGGACATGGTCTTCGCATCGAACTTCTCCGCGGCGGACGTGCAACGATTCTCCTCCTTCCTGCCGATCGTGGCGCTGTTCGATCCCAAGGTGCATTTGCTTAAAGTGAACACGCCGAATACGTTCGAGCGAAGTGCCGACACGTATCGGGCCATCGATTCATTCTTGCAGCATCACGAATTACGACGCTTTACCACCACCATCTATAACGACCTCAGCATCGAGGAGGGCATCCTGAATTTCGCACGAGGTATCGACGCGGACATGATCGCCATGGCCACCCACGGCCGGAAGGGCTTCTTCCATGTGGTGAACGGCAGCGTGACCGAGGATATCGTGAACCACACCACATTCCCGATCCTCAGTGTGAAACTTTGATAGAGAGACGTGCTTTGCCTTTCCAGCGCTTTACCTTAGCATTACCCAACAAAAAACGAGCATGAAATTCCTGTACAGGAAGTATCCGGCAAAGAAGAAGGAGATCATCGAGGTGCGCACGGATCAAGGCGCCACGGTGAAGTTCATGACAGCGGCAGAGTTCAAGAAATACGCTGGAGGGCGCACGCACAGCTACTTCAAAGGCCAGGATGTGGAGGGTGCGATCTGCTTTACACTTCCGTACGATGGGGTATGGCATGCCGTGGTTGAAAAGGGAGCGGATGGAGCCATGGATCAGCTATCCGCCAATTGCCGCTTGCGGATGCCTGATCCGGAGATGGAGCGATCGCAGCAGGCACAACTCAAAGAGACCGCTTCTTTTGAGGATGGTGATACCGAGGGGACTGCCATCGAAATGGACGAGAACACGGAGGACTAGACGCATGTAAAGAAGATGGAGACACCGGACAACGACCGTCTGGAATTGCTACTGCGCGGGCAGGGCGATATCCTTCAGCAATTGCATGGCATACTGGAATCGGAGCAGCAGCGCGACGATGCCATGGAAGCGCATGTCCTTTCCTCTCTGAAGCCGGGCACCAATGTGGTCTTGGAACCGGAACCATGGTTGGTGTTCCACCACGATGAGATCCGGGACTGCTGCGTAAAATATCGCCTGCGCTTTCTGCCAGCAGGGCGTTTCAAGGGGGCTTTGCCGATGCAGGCGCTCTACGCATTGCGCCAATTGGAGACCCGCACCTTGATGCCTTTGGAAGGTTTCATGCTGATGGCGCCAGCAAAGCGCTTCAAGTTATGTGATTGTGATGCGGACCCCTTGCTCTTCATCCCTTTGGGCGATGACCAGTACTACTTGGTGCACCGGTGGGGTGCGGACATGAAGCCTTGGCGCGCTTTATTCGGATGGCCTATGCGGGGTTGGAAGGAACTGGCGATCACCGTACTGGTGATCGGCTTGATCGTGGGTGCGCTGTTGCCAACGTCGTTCCTCTCCAGCGACCCCACTGCGACCTGGTGGAGTGGGAACCGGCTTTTCGGATTCTTCTGGGCCACAGTATCGCTCGCGGCGTCCACCGTGTTCAGCTGGTTCACGTTCTTCGGCCAGTTCAGTACCGAGGCGTGGAACAGCAAAACGTTCAATTGAACGCCTCTTTAGGGATCATCCTTGGTCGCTTGCCAGTTCCGAAGTGGCAGGTTCATCCACCCTGCATACGCAACTGGCACGGAACCATCCTTTCAGTTGACTTCGTTCCGTGGGGTCCAGCTTTCGGAAGGCCTTGCGCAATTCCTTGCGGAACACCGCTCGGTCGGCGTGGCTGATCTTTGACAATACTTCCTCGCAGTACTGGAGCAGGGGCTTTGCCATGGTGGTAAGGGTCTATGCTTCAACGTATGTAAAGATGCCTTGTTTCCTTCATTATAAAAAGTAGGCCCCACCATGTGGAGCCTACTTTTCAAGATGTTCGGCGATCAACGGATGGGTATCTCGCGAGGGGTGGGCTTACTCTCTTCCTTTTTCGGGATGGTGACTGTGAGCACGCCGTCCACATGGTTCGCGCTGATGCCTTCCAAGTCCGCTTGTTCGCCGAGTCGGAAGCTTCGTTTGATGCTGTCGTACGCGAACTCATGGCGCGTGAAACGCTCATTCTCTCCCAAGGAGGCGCTCTTCTTTTCGGCGCTTATGGTCAAGGTGTCGTTCTCCACGTTCAGCTTCAGGTCTTCCTTGCTGTAGCCCGGTGCTTGCAATTGCAGTCGGTAACCATTTGCGGTCTCGATGATGTTGACGCGCGGGAAGGAATTCGGCTGGTCGTCACTTCCATACATGCGGCCAAGACTCGAAGCGCGACTCGGGAAGAAGCCATTGAATGGGGTGAATTGGGCCGTGTTCGGATGAGGTTTGGTGATTATCATGGTGCGTTTGTTTTATGCCGATCGGTCGGCAACGATCTGCGTTCGGCGAATGCGATGCCGATCGATCGGGTCTGTCAAAAGCGCCAGGCGTACACGCGCATGAATGTCGAAATGTCCGCTCTGGACAAGGGCCACAGCCATTCTGACCTATTGGGCCAGAAAAATATAGGTAATGGTGCCGCGCTGTGGCTGCGGGGAACTGGAGGAATAGGAAAAGCGGGCGGAAGACGCGGAGGAAATGGCGTTGCTCACCATACAGTCATTGGTGGTGGTGGAACTGGTAACATCCAGTTCTGCCTTGGTCACCTCACCTGTACGGGCCACCGCTACGCGCACCACCACTTTGCCTTGGCCTTGGCATAGGTAGGCGGGCACATCCAACACTACATCGGTGCGTCCGACGAGGTCGTAGGAGACGGTGGTGAGTCCCTTCACCTTTACTGGCTTTGGGGTTTTATCGGTATAGTTCTTCGGATCGAATTTGCTGGGGTCGAGTTTGGGCACGGTAAGCTCCTTGCCTTCCGCTTTGCGCTGATCCGCCAGCTTCTGGAACTCATCCTTCTCCATGTCATGGAGATTTTTGTCGACGTCCTCGGCCATGCGCTCCTTAGCGGCCTGCGACATCGGTCGAGGCGATCCCTCCTTGGCAGTGCTGTTGCTGGCGAGGTTCGTCACCTTTCCCGACATATCCTGTGCTTGCGACTGTTTCTCCTGCGGTTGCGGCGTGGGTTCCTCCGGTGCGGCATCCATTTGAAGTTCCAACGGTGGCGGCTCCACAGGTGGCCCTTCCGTTTTTAACGTACCCATGAAAAGGGTGAAAATGAGGAAGGTGTGGACCACGAGCGTTCCGATGACGCCAAACTTGTGGCGATCGAACCAGTCGAGGAAGCGGTCGAACATCTTCACTGCAAAGTAATCCGGATAAAAGGCTTGTGCTATTAACGCGTGATCAACGCATCCGGATGCGCCAATTCGTCGGCCATCCGTTATTCCAGCGATTGCCCGCTCCGTAACCCCATCCCAACGGCATTCCGTCGAAGTTCATCAGCACGCGGCCCTCAGCATTGTTGGCAGACAAGGACTCCCCGCGCAAAAAGCATAACGCCCCATCCAGGTCCAGGTCCATATTTGGAAACGCATTTCTGTCCAAAGATAAATTAAGTGCCAGTGCGGCATGGGGTACCCATTCCTTCCCTTTGCGCTGGGCCACGGGTATGCCCGGGGCAAGAGCGCGTACCGCACTTGCTAGACGCTGGATGTGATCCAGCCAGCGGGAAGAAAGCGCATGGACCTGGCCATCATGTTCTGAGAAGTACTGCTGTTCCGGATCCTGCATCCATGCGGAGAACGGACCTTCCAAAGATCCAGGCTGTTCCAAATGATCATCCCGCAGCTCCCTCTCTCCCGGCTTCCGAACAGCGGCGATAAAAAGTCCTTCACCTTTCACTCGATGCGGGTAGCAGCGCAGGCCGAGTCCGGTGTCCACCATTCCCCATGACGGATCCACGGGAATGGGCAGATGTTCCGCACCTCTCTCGATGAGCCGTTCGATATGCTGCTCATTCTCCCGTGGCTCCCACGTGCAGGTGCTGTAGATGAGATGACCACCCGGCCGCAGCAGTTTCCACGCGATGTCGATGATGTGCGCTTGCAACGAGGAGCACTGCTCTACCAAGCTCTCACTCCATTGGGTACGGGCGAACTGATCCTTGCGGAACATGCCTTCCCCCGAGCAAGGTGCGTCGATCACGATGAGGTCGAAGAAGGCATCCAATGATGCAAAGGCTTCCGGCAGGGATCCAGTGATGACGGTATCCGGACGCCCCCATTTCCAGAGGTTCTCCATCAACGCAGCCTGTCGCGTGCGCACCGGTTCGTTGCACACTAACAATGCTTCCTCTGGAAGCAACGCCGCAAGATGAGTGGACTTTCCGCCGGGCGCGGCGCAGAGGTCCAAGGCCACTGTGTCCTCTACGAGCGGTTCGCATGCCTTCACCGCCTGTTCTAGCAACATGCTGCTCGCCTCCTGAACGTAATAGGCGCCAGCATGGAGCAAAGGATCGAGAGTAAAAACGGGGCGTTCTTCCAAGTAGCGGCCGTTCGCGCACCAAGGCACGGCAGTTCCTAGGGAAGGCGTTGGCTTAAGCGGATTGAGACGGATGCTGGTCGGAGAAGCATTGTCCAGCACTTGAAGTAGTGCTTCGGTCTCGGACCCGAGCAGTTCACGGACGGCGCGTGGAAAGACGAACGGCCGTTCCGCAGGGATCGACCGTTGCGTCCGCTTCCGTCCCATGGGCGATGATCAGCCAGCCACGACCGCGGCAGAGCGCATCATCGTAGCGTCGCGGTCGGGTCCCACGGAAACGATACGGATCGGCACCCCGGTGGCCTTCTCGATAAAGGCGATGTAGGACTCGGCCGCAGCGGGTAATTGCTTCGAAGCGGAGAGTTCGCCCCAGCCGGGCAGATCGGTGTAGACCGGTTCTATCGCGTCGGAGATGTCGTACGGCAGTCGGTCCGTTTCGCGGCCATTCACTTTATAGCTGGTGCAAACCCGGATGCGTTCCATGCCGCTGAGCACATCGGCCTTCATCATGGCCAGCTCGGTGATACCATTGATCATCACCGCATAGCGCAATGCAGGTAGGTCCAGCCAACCGCAACGGCGCGGCCGTCCGGTGGTGCTGCCGAATTCATTTCCGGCGGTGCGGATATGTTCTCCCACCTCGTCCTGCAGTTCAGTGGGGAAGGGGCCGCTTCCTACTCGGGTGGAGTAGGCTTTGAAGATCCCGACGACCTTGCCGATACGCGACGGCGCGACGCCAAGCCCGGTGCAGGCGCCAGCGCTGATCGTATTGCTGGAGGTGACAAAAGGATAGGTGCCGAAGTCGATGTCGAGCAGGGTGCCTTGTGCGCCCTCGGCCAGCACAGACTTGCCGGAACGCAGGCGCTCATCCAGCCAATGCTCGCTATCCACCAAGGTGAAAGCGCGCATGCGTTCGATAGCATCCAGCCAGGCGGGCTCGTTCTCACGCCAGGATACGGCGTTGTCATAAATGCCGAAGAGGCGCTCGTGCTTTTTCACCAACGCGCGATAACGATCAAGGAAGTCAGGGGATTCAAGATCGCCCATGCGCAGGCCGTTGCGCCCGGTCTTGTCCATATACGTTGGGCCGATGCCCTTGAGGGTGCTGCCGATCTTCTGCTTCCCTTTGTCCGCCTCACTGGCGGCGTCCAACGCGCGGTGCGTGGGCAGGATCAGGTGCGCGCGGCGGCTGATCAGCAAGCGGGGCCTTACGTCCACACCAGCAGCATCGAGTTCCTTCACTTCCTTGAGGAAGATCACGGGATCGATCACGACACCGTTCCCAACCAGGTTCCACACGCCCTCGCGGAACACACCGCTAGGGATGGTATGCAGGACATGTTTTCTGCCCTCGAACATCAACGTGTGGCCGGCGTTCGGCCCTCCTTGGAAGCGCGCGATCGTCGTATAGTCCGGTGCGATCACGTCCACCACTTTTCCCTTGCCCTCATCACCCCATTGGGCGCCGAGCAGTACATCAACTTTCGCCTGCATCGCTTACTTTTTGATCTCCGCCAAAGCGAGGTCCACAGTATCCAGAATGGGGAACACCGTGTCCAGTTTGGTGACGATAAAGAGTTGACGGACGCCATGGCTGACGGCGGCAAGCAGCACTTTTCCACCGGCCTTGCGGGTGCGTGTCAAGACACTGATCATGATATTGAGCCCGGTGCTGTTCATGTAGACAAGGTCGCCCATGTCGAGCACAACGCTCGTGCCGTCATTGTCCTTCAGGTGCTCGTCCAACACCTCCATCAGGTGGTCGGCCTGCTGCTGGTCCATCAAGCGGCCCGAGAGGTGAAAGATCTTGGCACTTGCCCGGTCGGTGACAGTGAGTCCAAAAGGTGGGCGGTCTGTGGTCGTGGTCATTTCGTATCGCGTGCTTTGAGGCAATCGGGGCAAAGCCCGTAGATGTGTAGTGCGTGGTGGCTCACCTCGAATCCCATCACCTCGGCGATCGTGCTTCGGATGTTCTGGATGCGGGGGTCGCAGAATTCGAGGACCTTCTCGCAGCCGGTACAGATCACGTGATCGTGCTGACGGAAGCTATGGGCGCGCTCGAACTGGGCGTGCGTGGAGCCGAACTGATGTTTGCGGACCAGACTGCAATCCAGCAGGAGGTCCATGGTGTTGTAAAGTGTCGCGCGGCTCACCCGGTATTTCTTGCGTTTCATCCGCACATAGAGCCGCTCGATATCGAAGTGGCCGTCCTGCGTGTAGATCTCGTTCAAGATCGCGAAGCGCTCCGGCGTCTTGCGGTGCCCTTGCTTTTCAAGGTAATCGCTGAAGATGCGCTGCACGTTCTGTTGGATGTCCGGGGCCATCATGGCGCTGCGAAGTTAGCTCCCCCCGGATCAATGGTCCACGCGTTCCACCAGCCGCACTTCGGGAACATCGCGGAGCTTGTCCATCAACGTTCGCAGGTGCTCCGCATCGTGCACGTAGGCCATGATCTTGCCCTCGAAGACACCATCCTTGCTCTCGAAGCCGATGCTGCGCATGTTCACGTTGTTCTCGTGGCTGATAATGGTGGTGATGCGGTTGACAAGGCCCACCGCGTCGATCCCCGAGAACTGGATGCCGGCAAGGAACTCCACGCTGTCCTTGCCCTTCCAGCGCGCTTTGACTATGCGCATTGCGAAGTTGCTCATCAACTGCACGGCGTTGGGGCAGTTCACGCGGTGTATGCGGATGCCGTCGTTGGGTGTGATGAAGCCGAAGACATCGTCGCCGGGTATTGGATTGCAGCAAGGCGAGAGCTTGTATTCCATGCTCTTCACCTCTTCGCCCAATGCGAGCGCGCCCTCCTGCGTGCCTCGGATCTCCGCGACGATCTCCTCCAAGGGCCGTTCATCCTTTGGGCGTAAGCCTTTGGGCAGGATCAACCTCCCGGTCCTTACGGATGGCTTGCGCATCCCATCGAGATCGTGGCGGCCTCGGGCGATCTGCCAGTAGAGGTCCATGGCGGAAGTTGCCAGCAAGTGATCGGCCAGCACGTTGATGTTTTCCGTGTTCACCTTCGCTCCCCATTCGCGGAGCTTGCGCTGCACGGCCTCGCGCCCCACAATGGAGAGCTTGCGCTTCTGGTCCTTCAGCGCCTGCTTGATCTTGTGGCGCGCCTTGGCCGTCACCACATAGTTCAGCCATTCCTCCTTGGGCTGCTGCTTGCGGCTGGTGATGACCTCGATCTGGTCCCCGCTGCGTAGAGCTTGACTGAGTGGGACCAGCTTGTGATTCACCTTGGCACCGATGCACTGGCGGCCGATCTGACTGTGGATCTCGAAGGCGAAGTCCAGCGCGGTAGAACCCTTGGGCAGGTTGCGCATCTCGCCATCAGGTGTGAACACCATGATCTCGTCGCCGAAGAGGTTCAGCTTGAAATCGTTCACGAAGTCCAGCGCGTTGCTTCCAGGATCGGCGAGGATCTCGCGGATCTTGTTCAGCATGCTGTCCATCGCATTCGAATGCTCCTCTTCGCTCTTGTAGCGGTAGTGCGCTGCCAGACCCATCTCCGCGATGTGGTCCATGCGGCGGCTTCGGATCTGCACTTCCACCCATTTCCCCCCAGGGCTCATCACCGTGGTATGCAGGCTCTCGTATCCGTTGGCCTTCGGAAGGCTGATCCAGTCGCGCAGCCGGTCCGGGCTGGGCTGGTAGTAATCGGTTACGATGGAGTAGATCTTCCAGCAATCTGCCTTCTCCAGTTCCTGCGGGCTGTCCACGATGATCCGTATCGCGAAGAGGTCGTACACCTCATCGAACGATACATGCTTCTTCTGCATCTTGTTATAGATGCCGTTGATGCTTTTCGGTCGCCCCTTGATCTCGAAGTCGAATCCCTCCTTCTCTAGAGCCTCGCGGATGGGCAGGATGAAGCGGCTGATGAAACGTCGACGCACTGGCTCGCCTTTCTTCAATTGGCGCTCAATGTCATGATAGACCACGGGTTCCTTGAATTTTAGAGACAGGTCCTCCAGCTCGCTCTTGATGCTGTAGAGGCCCAGACGGTGAGCCAGTGGAGCATACAGAAAGAGGGTCTCGCTGGAGATCTTCAACTGCTTATCGCGCGGCATGCTTTCCAGCGTGCGCATGTTGTGCAGGCGGTCCGCGAGCTTGATCAGGATCACGCGAACGTCTTGGGCCAATGTTAGCAGCACCTTACGGAAGTTCTCCGCCTGCATGCTGTCCGTTTGCCAGTTCACCCCACTGATCTTTGTGAGCCCATCGATGATGGTGGTCACGGTGGGGCCGAAAAGGTCTTTCACGTCCTCCAAGGTGATGTCCGTGTCCTCCACGGTGTCGTGCAACAGGGCGGCCACCACGGCAGTGACACCCAGGCCCATCTCCTCGGCGCAGATGCGGGCCACGGCAATGGGGTGATAGATGTAAGGCTCGCCGCTCTTGCGCCGTTGCTCCTTGTGCGCCTCCAGTGCGATATTGAAGGCCTTGCGGATCAGGCGTGTGCCGTCCGGGGTGCGATCGGTGCTTACGGCGCGCAGCAAGCCCCTGTAACGTCGGAGGATCTGCTCCTTTTCCTTTTCCAGGTCGATGGCCGTAGGGGCCTTGGCAGTGGCGGGCATGGTTCAAAATTACGGGCGAACACGACGCGGTCCCTTCGGACTGTGGCAACCTCGTCCATGTGGGTACGAATTGGAAACAGCAGCCGGAGACTTTTTGAATTCCGCGATGCGCTTCCTTTGCAGCCCCCAATGGAGGAAGCTCCCCTGATCGCCACCGCAGGTCCCTTTGAGGAACTGATGCACCGCTTCGCCAGCGAACCCTGCTTGGCGTTGGACACCGAAGCAAGCAGCTTCCATCGCTTCCATGAGCGCATCGGGCTCATCCAACTGTCCGATCGCACCGATACTTTTTTGCTCGACCCGTTGGCCTTGAGCGAGGTGTCCTCTTTGGGCCGAATACTCGGTTCGGAGCGCACTGAGACGGTGATCCACGACGCGGACTATGATCTGCGGCTGATGAAGCGGATGTATGGTTTCCGCGTGCGGAACATCTTCGATACGCTCATCGCCGCGGAGTTGATCAATGAGCCTGAGCTGGGCTTGGCCTCGCTTCTGCGGAAATACTTCGGGATCCAGCTGGACAAGCGTTTCCAGAAAGCCGATTGGTGCAAGCGGCCGTTGACGAACGAGATGATGGCCTATGCCGCGATGGACACCCGCCACCTCATCGCGCTACGCGACGTGCTGGCTGAGCAACTGGAGGCCAAAGGGCGCATGGCTTGGGCCAAAGAAGAATTCGGCTTGTTGACGGAGATACCCTTTCAGGCTAAAGAAGATCCCACGCCCGCATTCCTGCGGATCAAGGGTGCCAAGGCTTTAAAGCCAAAGGATCTCGCCGTGCTGCGCGAACTGCATGCTTGGCGTAATGGAGTGGCGGCGCAGCTTGATCGAGCTCCCTTCATGGTGCTGGGCAATGATGTGCTGCTCGCTCTTTCCGCGGAACCGGTGACGAACCTTGCGGAGCTGTCCAAAGTGAAGGGCATCGGTCCTTCCGCTAGGGACAAGTACGCGCCCGACATCCTAGCGGCGATGCAAAGAGGCATTGATCTTCCGAAGGAGGAATGGCCAAGACCGGAGCGCCCCAAACGCTTCCCACGCGACCCTGGCCTGGATGAACGCGTGAAGCGGATGAAGACCGTTCGCGACGAGCTGGCTCTGGACTTCGAATTGCGTCCGGGCATTGTGGCGGCCAACCAGTTGCTGCTCGACATCGCCCGCGTACAACCGAAGGATGCGGAGGCTTTACTGGCCGTGCCGGGCATGCGACGCTACCAAGTGGAAGTGTTCGGCGAGGCCTTGCTGAAGGTGCTCTGAAGCGCACTTGATCACATCAGGATCCCCGTGATGGTCGCGCTCATGTAGCTGGCCAATGTTCCGCAGAGCAATGCCTTCAGGCCTTCAGCACCAGCACAGCGATCAGCAGCTGCAGACCAAGGCCGCTGAACACCAGCCGGTAGTTGATCCGTTTGCGATTATTGCTGGCGACAAAGGCGATGCCGAGAATAAGTGCTACGCCGAAGAATCCCTGAAATCGCTCCATGGACGGTGGGGCTGGGATGGAAGGCCATCAATGTACGCGGGAACGATCGAACGGCGCGGTGTGGGCCAGCGGCTTGATGACGTTCCGCCGCACCCAGCGCGGCAGCAGGATCGCGCCGATAAGGATGTAGGGGTAGTAGCTGAGAAGCCGCCAGAGGAAGGCCAGCATCGGTGCCAGGTCCGTTGGGATGTACATGCCAAGAAAATCCTTGAAGATGAATTCCGCAACGCCGCTGCCGCCAGGAGTAGGGGAGAGGAGCACGATGATGCCCATGATCACCTGCTTGCCATAGATCACCAGGTCGTTTCCGTAGCCCGGCTGGTCGCTGAAGGCATGCACGATGCAGTTGACGATGGAGTAACGCGCCGTCCAACTGATGAACGTAGTGAGCAATGCGGGCCACCAATAACTCCAACCTCTGCTCTTCAGTCCAGCAGCGGCAGTGATCAGCTGATCGCCTGTGGTCACCATGTTGCGCTGCCAACGCCGCAGCCCCTTTAGGGAGAAGATGCCCACCAAGGCCCGCTTCACGAAGAGCGGATTCACGAAAAGCGCGTAGGCCACGAAGACCTTGTACAGCAGGATGATGGTGTACACGATCCAGAAGATCCAGAAGGTGAAGGCTACGGGCGTCCCGAAGATCACCACCGTATTGTCCATGCCCGAGAAGAGTGCCTCGCGGCCCACGGAGAAGTAGACGATCGGCGCCATGACCGCGATGAAGATGCCGTCGAGGAAGGAAGTGAAGGTGATCACCGTGATGCTCTTACCCCCATCCACGCCCTCGCGGGAAAGGATCCAGATGGCGAAGAAGAAGCCGCCGCCGATGATGCCCGGTGCCAGCGCGCTGGCGAACTCCCAAAGCATGATCACCACGATCGCGCGCCACCACGTAAGGGACTTGTCGGTAAGGTGGCGGATGCGCAGCACGTACATCCAGTCACGGATGAAGAGGCTGAAGAGTGCGAGCACCATCCAGCCGGTGCTGTACCACGTCCAGTTGATGGGCTGGTCGAGACCCTGCGTACCGGTGTCCCGCCAGATCAATAGGCCTGTGACGCCAAGGCCGATCGCTACGGGCAACAGCATCTTGCCGAGGCTGAAGGACTTCAGGATGTCGTTATCCTCGGCCTTCTCCATTAGTGTGCTGCGTGGGTTTGGCTGCGGGTGTTCATTTCGTTCACCGCATGGACCCGCCTTCAAGGCGCGGACCCCCGCGTCAATTGGTGCCTTCGCGGCGTTTCAGCTCATCGCGCAACTTACTGGCGCGCTCATAGTCCTCCTGTTCGATTGCCTCCTGCATCAATTCGTGCAGTTCCTCGGGGCTGGCCGTGCGAATATCCTTCTTCTCCGGCACGGTCTCCACTTCAGCACCTTCGGCCTCATGCGCCTCGTCACCGTCCTCCATCTTCAGTCCGGCGGCGGCGAGTATGAATTCGTAGGTGTGGATCGGGCATTCGAAGCGCAGGGCCAAGGCGATGGCATCACTGCTGCGTGCGTCCACTTCCACCTCGGTGCCGTTCTGGTCGACCACCAGTTTGGCGTGGAAGATCCCCTCCACCAGGTCATTGATCACCACCTCCTTCAAATGAATGTCCAGTTGGTCGCAAACATTCTTGAAGAGATCGTGGGTGAGTGGCCGTGCCGGGCGGATGTTCTCCACTTGGATCGCGATCGCTTGGGCCTCCACCCCTCCAATGATGATCGGTAGGCGGCGGTCGCCGGCCATTTCCGCCAGTATCAGCGCGTAGGCCCCTGCGTGGGTGTGGCTGTAAGTGATGCGCAGAAACTTCAGCTCGACCTTTTCCATGCTCTTCTTGGCGGGGCGGTGAAGTTAATGGTGGAGCGCTTGCCCACACTAGTTGTAAACCATGATCGAAGATCCGACGAAGCAGCCTAGCGCTCAGCGTTCAGTTTCTTCGCGGCCGCGATCAACTTAGGCAGCACCTCGAAGGCATCACCCACAATGCCATAGTCCGCTGCCTTGAAGAATGGGGCCTCGGGATCGGTGTTGATCACCGCGATCACTTTGCTTCCGTTCACACCGGCCAAGTGCTGTATGGCGCCGCTGATGCCGATGGCGATATAAAGATCCGGACGGATGGCGATGCCCGTTTGGCCCACGTGCTCATGATGTGGGCGCCAATCCATGTCCGCGACCGGCCGACTGCAGGCGGTGGCCGCATGCAGTTCCTTGGCCAGTTCCTCCACCATCCCCCAGTTCTCCGGGCCTTTCATGCCACGACCTGCGCTCACCACCACTTCGGCTTCCGGCAATGGAATGCCTTCACCCGTCTTGCGCACTTCCTTCAACGTGACCTTCGCCGTGCCGAGGTCGCCGCTATATTCCTCCACTGCAGCGCTGCCGCTGGCCGCCTCCACGGGGATGCTGTTCGGCAAAAGGCTCACCACTTTCACTGCTGTCTTTAATTCTACCCAGGCTTGTGCCTTTCCGCTGAAGACATTGCGCTTGATCAGGCCTTGCTCGTTGGGTAGCGTGATCGCGCCAGGCACCTCACCTGCTTTCAGTCTGGCAGCCACGCGTGGGGCTACGGCTTTGCCGGTGTCGTCATGGCTGAAGATGATCCATTTGGCACCCTCTTTCCCGGCCACGTCGGCCACTAGGCGTGTAAGCTGCTGGCTGTCGGCATCACCGATATTCCGTGCGATCACCACCGTGTTCGCGTCCAGCGCGGCCAAGCGTTCGTTCGGCGCATCGCCGAAGGTGACCAGCGTCACTGTGGCGCCGTCTTTCACCGCGATCTTCCTTCCGTAGGTCAATGTTTCCAAGGCGCTCTTGGAAACCTTCTCACCACGTGTGTCTGCAAATACGATAACGCTCATTTTGTTTTTGGTGTTTGTCGACCCAATGGGTCGACGCTACATGATCAGATCACCTTCGCCTCCGTGTGCAGCAGCTCGATGAGCTTCCCGGCATCTTCCGCAGGGATCATCTTCACGGCCTGTTTGGGTGGCGGCATCTCGAATTTCACGGTGGTGCTCAAGGCCTCGGTGGGCACGGCGGGCAGCACCTGCAATGGTTTCGTGCGGGCCGCCATGATGCCGCGCATGTTCGGTATACGCTGATCGGCCATGCCTTTCGCGCAGCTCACCAGCAAAGGCAGCTCTGCGGTCACCACCTCCACATCTCCTTTCACATCGCGTTCGGCGGTAGCTGTGGTGCCGGTAACATCCAGTTTGCTTGCCAATGAAATGAAAGGAAGATCCAACAGTTCAGCGAGCATCGGGCCCACTTGACTGCCGTTATGGTCAATGGTCTCCTTGCCAGCCAAGATCAGGTCGTAGCCCTTGTCCTTGGCGAAGGCAGCCACCTGCGCGGCCACATCATGACCGTCCTTCGGCGCGGTGTCGATGCGCACGGCATCATCGGCGCCGATGGCGAGGGCCTTGCGGATCGTCGGGTCGGTCTCTGTGCCGCCCACGGTGATGGTGGTGACGGTGCCGCCTTGGGCCTCCTTCAATTCAAGGGCGCGCACCAAGGCGTACCACTCGTCGTAAGGATTCACAATGAACTGCACGCCGCTGGCATCGTAGGTTGTGCTATCGTTGGTGAATGCGATGCGGGCCGTGGTGTCCGGCACGTGGCTGATGAGCACTAGTATCTTCATGGAGGCACGGATGAAATGGGCCGCAAACTTAACCACCAGCCTTCGGCATCTCTTCTTCGGACGACGATAGGCAAGGGATCCTCGTCCGACATTTGCCCCGAAAATTCCCCTACGATCGCTCGTTCGCGATAATTTCACCCGACGAAACTAAAGCTCAGAAAACCATGGCCACACGTTACGCGTTGATCGCCTCCGCCCTGCTTCTTGCCACCATCGGCCGTGCACAGTCCCAGAATGCGTTGGACTTTGATGGTGTTAACGACAAGGTCACAGTTCCCGCAGCTTCATCCTTGATCACCAGCGGTACCGGCATCTCGCTCGCCTGCTGGGTCTATCCTCGGAATGCCGCGCCGGCCTATCCGGATTTCGATGGATTTGCAGGGATGCGTAATGAGTCCGATGCCGACTTCTACATCTTGCAGACGAGCCCGTCCGACAACATTGAGGCACGCTTTCGAAACAGCACAGGGGAAGCCTTCACGTTGGAAGCCTCGGGCCTTGAACTCAATACGTGGCAGTTCCTGGTCTTCACCTATGATGGCAGCCAGCTCACTGTGTATGACAATGGGGTGAATGTGGCAACCGCCCCGGCCAATGGCAGCATTACCAACGCTGCCGCGGATCTGTTGATCGGTGATGTGAATTTCGAAGGCACCGATTTCTGGCTCGATGGCCGAGTGGATGAGGTAAGCCTTTGGAACCGGGCGCTGTCCCAAAGCGAGATCCAGTGCATCTACGCGAATGATGTCGATGTGACCACAGCCGGGCTTCAACTCTACTATAAGATGGATCAGGGCATCGCCAACGGGAACAACTCGGGGATCAATACACTCACTGATGGAATGAGCAATATCAATGGGAACCTCAGTGGTTTCGCGCTCAACGGCACCACTTCCAACTTCGTGGCGGGTCCTCCCGTTGGCAACAGTATTTCCGCCAGCCTCTGCCAAGGTGACTCCTATGAATTCAACGGACAGACATTGACCGCTGCCGGTGTATACAGCGCGTCCTATGACATCGGCGAGATCTGTGATTCCTTGGTGACCCTTTCACTGAACGTGGCCATGGTGGATACCACGGTTATCCAGATCGGTGAGACGCTGACCTCCTTAGTGGGTGCGGGCCCGTGGCAGTGGCTGGATTGTGACAACGGCTATGCCGCGATCCCCGGCGCGACCATGCAGCATTATACCGCCACGGCGAATGGTTCCTATGCGTTGAAGGTCACTCAGAACGGCTGCACCGACACGTCCTCGTGCCACTCCATCACTACGGCCGGCATCACTGAATTCGGACAGGCCTTGCGCGCTAGCGTTTTTCCCGACCCAGCCACCGATCAGGTACGCATCGACCTTGGCCATCCCGTTCCTGCGGTGGCCCTAACCGTCTGCGATATGAACGGTCGGGAATGGGTGCGCAAGGAATACGGGAATGCAGCATCGATCGACCTTTCCATCAAGGACCTTGCGCCAGGCATGTACGTGATCCACTTGGCTTCTCCGGAAGGCAGTGGCGTGTACCGGTTGGTGAAGGAATAGGCAAGGCCGCTCGAACAAGACCAGCGCGCAGGGGTTACGGCCTACGAGACACGCGTTACGTTCACAAACGCTCATGAAGAAAATTTCCCGACGTGTCTTTCGCTTCGTCAAATTGATGTTCAAGGCGTTCGGCCAGGACAACACGTTCCAACTTGGTGCCTCGCTGGCTTACTACACCATCTTTTCCATTATTCCGTTGCTTGTGGTCGTCATCGCCATCTCTGGCATTGTTGCAGGGCCGGATGCCATACGTGGCCAGGTCTTTCATCAATTGAACGGTCTACTAGGCCCGGACACGGCGAAGTCGCTACAGGACATACTGGGGAATGCTTACGTCAGTGGCAAGGGCTTGATGGCCACCATTATTGGCTTGGTCACCTTGTTCATAGGTGCTACCGGCATCTTCAATTCCTTGAAGAATTCGCTGAACATGATGTGGGAGATCCAACCGCGGCCGAAGAACTCGGTGGTGCACTTCTTCGTGTCCCGGCTCCTTTCCTTCTCCTTCGTGATGGGCCTGGGTTTTTTGCTCATCGTCACGTTCACCCTCAATGCGTTGATCAGTGGCTTTTCCGGAAGGATCAGCCATTACATGCCCGAGTTGGGCGAACAAATGCTTCTGGTGGTGACCTTCATACTCACCTATACCATCAGCACACTGGTCTTCGCCTGTGTCTTCAAGTTCCTTCCAGCGTCGCGCATCGCTTGGCGTGATGTGCTGCCCGGCGCGCTTTTCACGTCGCTGCTTTTCGGCTTGGGGAAGTACATCCTCGGGCTCTATTTCGGTTCCTCGGATCCGGCGTCGATGTTCGGCGCGGCCGCAGGGCTGATCTCCTTGCTCATTTGGACCTTCTACACGTCGCAGGCGTTCTTCCTTGGTGCTGAATTCGTCTATGTCTGGTGCGAGGAGCACGGTCGCCCCATCCGGCCTTCCGGGGATGCGGTGCGGGTGGTACTCCATGAAGTGGTAGTGGACCATGGCCACAAATTGGAGAAGCTTACCAAGATCGAGAAGCTGCAGGAGGTGAAGGCGAAGGAAAAGACCGGGAAGCGGACCCAGTGAAAAGAACGGGACGAAGCTGCATGGCAGCGCCCCGCTCTTTTCACGTCGTAAAATCGATATGCTTTAAGGGATCAGGAAACTCACCGCTCCGCCATCACTGGTGCGAAGTACATAGGTGCCGGAGGCGAGATCTGCGGTCTGAAGTTCGAGTGCGTGCGTAACGCGGGCAACGATGCGACCATCGATTCCTAGCACCTCGCCGGTTACCTGATGGTCGAAATGCAATACGTTGCCCACCACCGGATTCGGCCATGCACTCAAGACAGATGGAGCTGTTTGAGCAATGATCCCTGTAGTTCCTTGATTGCTCGCGCCGGGCGTAGGCACTACGAATGTTATCCACGGTAGTAGGCCGTCTGATTGACGACCGTAGCTGATATCCGTGGTCTGTGGACCGAAGCTGATCGAATCTGCTACGGAGACCCCGTCCGGCGCCGTCAGGATCACCGCCTCACCATTTGAACTCAACGCGAAGGCGGTGTGCAGATCTCCCTGCTCTGGTTGGTTATCGGCCCACACCAGCAGGAAACCATTGGCGGGTACGATGGATACAGCACTTCCGATAGGGAATTGATATTTCGTCAAGTGGGTCGCGTCATCACTGGCGTACCAGCCGGCCAGGTCCACCGCGGCGCTTGTTGGGTTGTATATCTCGAACCAGTCATCATACTCGCCGTTCTCATCGGTGATCGTGGAAGCGTTGCTCGCCATGAGTTCGTTGATGAAGACCGCAGGGAGCGAGTTGGAAATGGCCGTTCCGGAAAGACCCACAGTGGCCTCCAAAGCGCTAGGGGAGGTGATGGACAACTGGCCGCTAAAGGCACCACCGCTGCCACTGTTCATGCGCACATATACCGTTGTGGAGCTTAGCGTTCCGCCCGTCTGTGCCAAGTCGATGCTAGCCGAATAGCCGGACGCTTCGGTCATCGATATCTCGAAGGGCGTCGGCACGGCAACGGTCACATCACCGGTGAGGTTGCTTCCTGAAACGGTCAGGTTTTGAGCAGAGCTGGGATCGCCAACGGTCTGGTCGAACGAGGCCAGTGCTGTTGTCGAGGAGATGACCAAGGGTCCGGTGACCGCTTCAGGTGTTAGCCCGATGTTGCTTAATGCGAATTCATCACGCGTCCCGCTGCCGGAGACGTCATCGCCCACCCAGCGCAGGTATATGTAGTTGCCATCGTTGATGCTGAAGCCACCGAGCGAGGCGGTCACCGGGTTCTCCACCCAGTCCGGCGCTGCATCCAACGAGTCTGGCGAAGTGACCATCGCGGAGGGGACCTCTACCCAGCTATCAGCCTCCTCCGTCAATGAGTAATAGAGTCGGACCGAGTTGGAGCGGTCCGCATCATTGAATACGAATACGCTGTAGGTCATATCCAGTTGACTGACGGCGCCGCCTGTGTTGTTCTGCGCGCGGAGTGTGAGGTTGCCGCTCGTCCAATGACTTCCGGTTGGCTGGATCCCCAAGGCACGCGTGCCGTTGATGTCCACCGCGTTCATGCCGCCGCTCAGCGAGCCGCCAACAGCGATGCCGTTTCCGTCCGGCATGGTCCCCGGAAAATTCGCCGCGCCATTTGCTGCGTTGCTCGCCGATCCATCATCGAGGAAGTCCCACGCATCGTAATCCAACTGCCCGGTGGCGGGCGCCACATCGCCGGTCGGTGCTTGGGAATCGAAGAGTCCATTGTTCACGCCGGCGACGGTGGTGCTGAAGTCGATGCTGGTCGTTGTGCCTAAGGCGGACAAGGGAGCCTGTGCGTTGCTATGGTCCACGGTGAAAGAGAGCAACAGCGCCATCGTGACGGCATGTACTATGAACTTCATCGTTGGTGTTGGATCTTTCGTGAGCTGTTGACCGATGCACATTCCGTAATTCCACTTCTTCAGTTGACAGCTGTCATTTTAAAACGATGCTGCGACCGGTGGAGAACGGGTACCTAGCGGCTTCAGATGACGAAAGTACATGCGTACTAGCTGATGGTTCATTGTGCGCCATGCATTCTCTGTGGACGATGATCGGCCAACGTACTTGCCGGACATGCGAAGGGCTTCCTTGCGGAAGCCCTCTGCACGTAGTGCGCATCCCCATTGCAGGGGCGTATCGCTTGTCGTCCTTACTTCTTCTTAGCCGCTGCCTTCTTCGCTGCGGGCTTCTTGGCCGCCGCCTTCTTGGGGGCTGCCTTCTTTGCTGCTGCCTTCTTGGGGGCTGCCTTCTTCGCTGCTGCTTTCTTCTTTGCCATGGTGTTGGTGTTTGTATAGCCAAAGCAATAAGGTGGACGCTGACCGGATACATCCTTGTCAATAAGAAATGAACCGAAGGTTGTTGGTCCAAAGGGAAGAGCCGAGCGCATTGGTGATCTGTGGGCTGAAGGGTGATGTCTTTTTGAAGGAGCGAATAGGATCGTAACAGGCTACCTTGGGCATGTTGCAGTGGACCCTTAAAGCC
>JBEPUG010000008.1:0-35687 GCA_041691695.1 Flavobacteriales bacterium | reverse complement strand
CGACCCGCTCGACCTATGGGACAGCCCTCCCTTCGAGCCGGTGGTGAAGGACGGCATCATTTACGCCCGCGGCAGCGCCGACGACAAGGGCCAATTCTACATGCATGTGAAGGCGGTAGAGGCCATGGTGAAGACAGGCAACCTGCCGTGCAATGTGAAGATGATGATCGAAGGCGAGGAAGAGGTAGGATCTTCCAATCTGGGAACCTTCGTGAAGGAGAACAAGAAAAAGCTGGCTGCGGACGTGGTGTTGATCAGTGACACTTCCATGATCGCGAATGACGTGCCCAGCATCAATACGGGCCTACGCGGACTGGCCTATCTCGAGGTGGAGGTTGTCGGTCCGAACCGCGACCTGCATAGCGGCGTCTACGGCGGTGCGGTGGCCAATCCCATCCACGTGCTCTGCGAGATGATCACCAGCCTGCACGATGAGGATCGTCGCATCAACATCCCCGGATTTTACGATGCAGTGAAGGAACTCAGCGATGCCGAGCGGAAGGAATTGGCCAAGGCGCCTTTCGACGAGAAGGCCTACATGAAGGACCTAGGCGTGAAAACTCTTCGTGGAGAAAAGGGATACACCACTCAGGAACGCGCCACCATTCGGCCCACGCTGGACGTGAACGGTATCTGGGGCGGCTACATCGGTGAAGGCGCCAAGACCGTGCTCGCCTCCAAGGCCAGCGCCAAGATCAGCATGCGCTTGGTGCCGAACCAGAAAAGTGCGGACATCACGAAGCTCTTCAGCGACCACTTCAAGAAGATCGCTCCGCCCTATGTCACCGTTACAGTAACGCCCCATCATGGCGGCGAAGCAGCAGTGACACCCACCGACAGCGTTGCTTACAAAGCCGCCAGCAAGGCCATGGAGGAGACTTTTGGAAAGAAGCCCATCCCTACTCGCGGGGGCGGAAGCATCCCCATCGTGGCGCTCTTCGAGGATGTGTTGGGGTTGAAGACGATACTCTTCGGCTTCGGTCTGGACAGCGACAACATCCACAGCCCGAACGAGCACTATGGCGTGTTCAACTACATGAAAGGCATCACCACCATCCCTAAGTTCTACACCAATTTCGCGGAGATGAGCAAGTGAGGCGGGAACAGTCGTCAGGAGTCCACTCGGGACCCCACCAGCGACAAGGGCCGAAGACTACCGACACCAAGGTCCCAAGACTTCAACATATCCTTTGCATTGAATGATCAAATCACTCTTAGCTCTACTTTCCATTGTGCTGCTCTCCGGCTGTTTCAGCTATCGCCAAGTGGAGCTGACAGGGGTCAATTCATTGAAGGTGACCCATCTCGACACGAAGGGCATCGCACTCACTGTGGGGGTGGAGATGAAGAATCCAAACGGGTACAAGATCAAGGTGAAGGACCCGGATGTGGACCTGTCCATCAACGGCATCGGCATCGGCAAGGCGGTCTTGGACAGCACGGTGGTTCTGCAACAGCGCAGCACGCAGACCTACCTGGTCCCATTGCGCGTCGACTTCCAGTTGGATCAGGCGGGCATCCTTCCCGGGTTGGCCATGGGCCTTTTGACAGGTTCCGTGAAGCTTGGTGCAAAGGGCACCGTGCTTGGCAAGGCGGGCCTGCTCCGGAAGCGATTCCCCTTCGAGGTGCAGCAGCAGATCGACCTCAGACGGTGATCTTCAGTCCGAGGTCCTCAACTCGGAAACCTTCGTCTGCGAAGTGATCACCAAGTAACCGAAAGTGCCGCGAGCGATCCCGAAAACGAGTTCGTCAGGGCTCACCGCAGACAGGACCTCCCGATCTCTCGCCGCATCCTCGCCAAAGTCCGAAGGCCACTGCAGATGCGAGGGCAAGGCATCGTGGATACGCCAATACTCATGCAGGTCGAAGCCCTGTTGGACATGCACCAGGATCTTTTGCTCCGGTCCATGCACGAAAAAATTCAGCACCAGGCAGCAGGCCAAGAGCAACGGGCCCACCGCCAGCAGGTTGAACCAGAACCATTCCAAGCGGTCCATATCGAAGCGCTTTTCCACCCAACGCTTCGGAAGGATGTTACCCGCAAAGGCGAAGAGCGCCAGCCAGCGAAAGAGTTCCGTGAAGGTGACCAGCGTGCGCTGTCCGATGCTCCAGAACAGCGCGATGAAAAGCAGGATGCTCACCACCATGAGCGTCTCCGGCCAATGCTGATCCCGCGGTTCCGCATCAACTCGGCGTTGTTGACGAGCACCCATACCGGGCGACCTCAAGCGCCATTCATCCCCGCTACCTTTATCCATTCATGCGCATCCTGTTCCGGGCATCGCGCGCCCTACCCTTCCTGCTTTTCCTGCTTCCGGGCTGCGGTTCCGGACAGCCATCCGTGAAAGATACCATGCACGTCCATACCAATCGCCTGATCCACGAGACCAGTCCTTATCTCCTTCAGCATGCACACAACCCGGTGGACTGGTTCCCATGGGGTGATGAAGCCTTCAACAAGGCCAAGGCGGAGAACAAGCTGGTGCTGGTAAGTATCGGTTACAGCAGCTGCCACTGGTGCCATGTGATGGAGCATGAAAGTTTCGAGGATGACAGCGTGGCGAAGCTGATGAACGACCACTTCGTCTGCATCAAGGTGGACCGCGAGGCACGACCGGATATCGACCAGGTATACATGGCCGCGGTCCAGTTGATGAACGGAAGCGGCGGCTGGCCGTTGAACTGCTTCACCCTGCCGGATGGGCGACCTGTGTATGGTGGCACCTACTTCCCAAAAGCGCAATGGGAACAGGTCCTGCAGCAGCTCGCTGACACCTGGAAGAATGATCCGGGCAAGGTGACCGAATATGCGGAAAGACTTCACAAGGGAGTGCAGCAAAGCGAACTGGTCGCGTTGAATACCGCACCGCCGGACTTCACGCGCGATGAGGTGGACACATTGGCGGAAGGATTCGCAAAGGACTTCGACACCACTTGGGGTGGCCCGGATCGCGCGCCGAAGTTCCCGCTGCCGAACAACTACGAATTCCTGCTGCGCTACGCGATCACCACCCACGACAAGCCCGTTGAGAAACAGGTGCGCCTCACCTTGGACAGGATGGCCGAGGGCGGCATCTTCGACCAAGCAGGCGGAGGCTTCGCGCGCTACAGCACGGACGTCCGCTGGAAGGTGCCGCACTTCGAAAAAATGCTGTACGACAACGCGCAGCTCATCTCGCTCTACAGCCATGCCTATCAGGCTTTCCACGATGAGGCCTACCGCGATGTGGCAGAGCGTAGCATCGCGTGGGCGGAGCGCGAAATGCGTTCGCCGGACGGCGCATTCTACAGCGCGTTGGACGCGGATTCCGAAGGTGAGGAAGGCCGCTACTATGTGTGGACGACCGAGGAATTGGCGGCAGCGCTCGGCGATGATGTCGGCTTTGCGGCGGAGTACTATAACGTGGGCGGTGACGGGCTTTGGGAGGACGGCCGCAACATCCTGCTGCGTAATGAAAGCGATGCCACATTCGCGAAGCGGAAAGGGATGGCCATGGAAGACCTGCATACGACCGTGGCCCGCGTGGATGCGAAACTGTTGGCCGCTCGTGAGAAGCGCGTGCATCCCGGCCTGGATGACAAGGCGCTCACTTCATGGAACGCAATGATGGTGACCGGTCTCTGCGATGCGTACAACGCGCTCGGCGACAGCGCGCATCTTCAACAGGCCGAGCAAACGATGCGGTTGGTACTGAAAAAATGCCGCCGCGATGATGGAGGACTTTGGCATAGTTACACCAAGGGCAAAGCAAGCATCAATGGCTATTTGGAGGACTACGGCTTCACCATTGAAGCATTGACAGCGCTCTACCAGACGACGTTCGATGAGACGTGGTTAAAGGAGGCCCATGCGCTTGCGAAATACGCCATCGTGCATTTCCACGATGGAAACAGCGGCATGTTCTGGTTCACCAGCGACCTCGACCCGCCCTTGATCGCGCGGCGCATGGAGGTGAACGACAACGTGATCCCCGCTTCCAATTCCAGCATCGCCAAAGCACTCTTCACATTGGGGCACTTGTATGATGACAAGGAATTCCTCGACATCAGCAAGCAACAATTGAACAATGTGCATGTGGACATGTCGGGCTATCCGGGCGGCTATTCCAACTGGGCGCTCCTATTGATGGACCATGTATTCCCGTGGTACGAGATCGCCATCACCGGACCACAGGCATTGGAGCGCAGAAGGGAATTCGCCACGCACTATATCCCCGGTCGCGTCTTTATCGGGAGTGTGATCAAGAGCGACCTGCCGTTGCTGGAGGATAAGTTCCTGGGCGACGCGACCACCATCTTCGTCTGCGAGAACAAGGTCTGCCAACTGCCAACGACCACCGTTCAACAAGCACTGGAGCAGGTTCGATGAGGAAGGTCCTTCTGCTGTTCTGTGCCCTCACCGCCACCGTCCTTGCGAATGCCCAGATGCTCTTGGTGGACCCCGGCGCGGATGACCCGATGTTGCTGCATTTCAACCCGGAATTCATCGCCCGCAATGGCGTGAAAAGTGTCAGCGGCCAAGTGTGGATCAAGCCGGATGGCCGTCCGATGATCCCGCAGGAACGCTACTTACTCTACCGCTTCGGCGATGGAGGCCTACTCGGCTATTCCAACAACTCATTCGGCAAACCCGGCTCCGGTATCGACACCGCGTCAGTAATGTACAGCTACGACGCTAATGGCCATCTCCTGCAGGAACTGCACAACGACATCAACGGCTACTTCGCCTTGCGCACACAATATGACGGAGAAGGGCGCCCCGTCCATGTGACGAATGTGCGCATGGAGAATCTCAGCAGCGACCGCTACCACTTTGTGGAAGGCACGAACACCATCATCAGCGACGAGCGCTACCAGTACACATCGCTGAATGATACGATGTGGCGCAAGACGTTTCTCAACGATCGCGGTCGGCCCTATCAGGAAGAGACGTACACGAAGGACAAGCTCGGTTATCTGCGAAGCATAGAGCCGCACAACCTCATCACGCAACGACGTGGGCGCACCAGTTTCATCTATGATGCAAAGGGAAGGCTGGCGCAACGCATCGAGCAGACCGACCTGGCCAGCCCGGCAAATACCATGTGGGAATGGACCTATGATGCGGCCGGCAACCCGCTTACACGCGACCTTTCCCGGAACGGCGTGTTGATGCGGCACAGTGAATACCTCTATGCGGAGGGAACGCTTTTCCTGAAGGCGATCATCACCAAGAACAACGAGACGGGATTGATCGAGATCTTGCGCTACGATACCTCGCGATGATCGACTTTTGTTCCAGCCAACAATGATGACCATGAAATTCAACCCTTGGCATGATGTGGACCTCGGTCCGGACGCGCCGGCTATCGTGAACGCGATCATCGAGATCCCTCAAGGCAGCAAAGCCAAGTACGAGTTGGACAAGGCCAGCGGCATGTTGCGCTTGGACCGCGTGCTCTACTCCTCGGTCCACTATCCCGCGAACTACGGATTCATGCCGCGCACACTCGGCGACGACCATGATCCGTTGGACATCCTTGTGCTCTCGCAGATCGACATCGAACCGCTCTGCATCGTGCGCGCAAAAGTGATCGGGGTGATGCGCATGCTGGACAACGGTGAAGGCGATGATAAGCTCATCGCAGTGGCGGCGGATGACATCAGCGTGGCGCACATCACTGGGATCTCCGACCTTCCGGAACACCTCGGCTCGGAGATCATCGAGTTCTTCCGTGTATACAAGCGCTTGGAGAACAAGACCGTGGAAGTGGAGGAACTACAGGACGCGGAGATGGCGAAGACGATCCTTCGCAAGGCCATCGAGGACTACCAGAAGGTGTATCCAAAAACGACGTGAGCGCAAAGCACTTACGATGAGAGCACTTACCCGCACTGTCTGGGCACTGGCGCTCATCAGCCTGTTCACGGACACGGCGAGCGAGATGCTCTATCCGGTGATGCCGCTCTACTTGCGGCAGATCGGGTTCTCTGTGATCCTCATCGGCGTGCTGGAAGGCCTGGCTGAAGCGACGGCCGGCCTGAGCAAGGGCTACTTCGGAAAACGCTCGGACCTGATGGGGAAACGTGCGCCTTTCGTGCAATGGGGCTATGCACTCAGCGCGGTGAGCAAGCCGCTGCTGGCGCTCTTCATCATGCCACTATGGGTGTTCTTCGCTCGCACCATTGACCGCCTCGGCAAAGGGATCCGTACCGGCGCGCGCGATGCCATGCTGAACGACGCCTCCACGCCCGCCACGAAGGGCACGGTCTTCGGATTCCATCGCGGAATGGACACTTTGGGCGCAGCGATAGGACCCGCGCTGGCCTTGGTGTTCCTGCATTTCTATCCGGATGATTACCTACCGTTGTTCTTCATCGCCTTCATCCCCGGCGCGATCGCGGTGATCCTCTCGCTCACTTTGCGCGACCATGCATCCAAACCGAAGGCAAATTCCGTGAAGGGCGGATTCTTTTCCTTCCTCGGCTACTGGAAGACGGCGCCCGTGGCCTATCGCAAACTGGTGATCGGCCTGTTGTTCTTCGCGCTCTTCAACAGCACGGACATGTTCCTGATCCTTCGTGTGAAAACCGCCGGACTCAGCGACACCGGCACCATCGGCGTGTACATTTTCTATAACCTGGTGTATGCGCTGGCCGCGTTGCCATTGGGAATGTTGGCGGACCGCATCGGATTGAAACGGATCTTCCTCGTTGGCATCGCACTCTTTGCCGCGGTCTACTTCGGCATGGCGCACGAGGCCGGACTGATCTGGTACGGCGCGCTCTTCCTGCTCTACGGCCTTTACGCTGCGGCCACGGAAGGCATCTCGAAAGCGTGGATCGTCAACGTCGTCGACCGCTCGGACAGCGCCACGGCCATCGGCTTCTTCGCAGGATTTCAGAGCCTTTGCGCACTGCTCGCGAGCTCGTTGACCGGCGTGGTGTGGTATGCGTTCGGCGCGCAGGTCGCGTTCATCGCCACCGGTGCAATGACGGTGCTTGTGCTTCTGTATATGGCCATCGCCACGCCCGCGCCGAAAGTGGAATAGCACCTTCAATGCCGGTCCACCATCGCACGCCATGAAACGCGGCACGTGTTGTTAACGCTGATCCTGATCCACTAGTCACGAAGTCCTACCTTCCCATCTCGCAAAGCTCATATCTCCCACCTCTTCAGCTTCGCATACAAGGTGGTAAGTCCGATACCGAGGAGAGTGGCTGCGAGTGTCTTGTTGCCACCTGTTTTGTCCAGCACACGTCGGATGTGCTCGCGCTCCACATGCTCGAGCTCATAGATGGCATCCGGATCATGCCCCTGCCGACCGTGAAGCTCCAAGGGAAGCGATGCAACATCAAGCAGCGGACCATCGCAGAGGATGCAAGCGCGCTCCATACAATTCCGCAGTTCGCGCACTTGGCCAGGCCAAGTATAGGCTGTAAGGTGCTGCTGCACTCCTTCGTCCATGCCGACAATGGACTTGCGCAAACGTGCGGAAGTGCGTTCGATGAAATGCTGGGCGAGCAATGGTATGTCAGCGCGGCGCTCTGCGAGATCCGGGATGCGGATGCTGAATGCGGCCAACCTATAGTAGAGGTCCTGACGGAAGCGACCAGCCGCGATCTCCTCGGACAGGTCGCGATGCGTAGCGGCGATCACGCGCACATCAGCCTTGCGTGGCACGGTGTCCCCAACACGCAAGTAATCGCCGGTCTCAAGGACGCGCAGCAACTTCGCTTGCAAGGCTTGTGGCATCTCACCGATCTCGTCCAGAAAAAGCGTTCCGCCTTTGGCCGCCTCGATCAATCCCTTTTTGTCCTTTCCCGCCCCGGTGAACGCGCCAGCCACGTGGCCGAACAGTTCGCTTTCCAACAGCTCGCCACTGAGCGCACTGCAATTCACGGCGAGCATCACTTTCCCGGCACGCACGCTTGCGGCATGGATGGCATTCGCCAAGACCTCCTTGCCTGATCCCGTGGCGCCAGTGAGCAGGACCGTGGCATCCGTGGGTGCCACTTTCCGGGCCAAGGCGATGGTCTGCTGGATCGCGGGGGAGCGGCCGATCATGCCCGCGAACGGGTCCGACGAAGCTTCTTGTGGAACGACATCCTTTCTGTTCGCTTGCTCGAACGCAGCACTCACCGTGGGCAGCAGCTTCGCGTTGTCATCACCCTTCACGAGGTACTGGAACGCTCCGTTGCGCATGGCTTGCACGGCATCGGGAATAGATCCGAAGGCGGTCATCACCACCACTTCGGCGGCAGGAGAGATCGAACGGAGAGCGCTGGTCAATTCCACGCCATTGGCATCCGGCAACTTCACATCGCACAGCACAACGGGGAAGGCTGCTTCCTTCATCCGCAACAGGCCCAATGCACCGGTCTCTGCGGTGGTCACCGCATAGCCCTCGCCCTCGAAGACCCGCCGGAGCATGTTCCGGAATTGGGGCTCGTCATCGATAATGAGCAGGCGGTGAGCGGCGGTCATTCCGCGAAGTAACGCCAGCACGGGTTCATGCCGCGGAAACACCGACGAAGGAGATGGTGAAGACAGAGCCTTTTTCGCTGGTCGTCGTGAGCGATATATCGCCGCCCATGGCGCGCATGAAATCACGGGCTATGGACAGGCCCAATCCGGTGCCGCTGCTGGTATGGGGGTTGAACCTCTCGAAGAGATGCGCGTGTTGCTCCTTCGAGAGGCCGGACCCTTGGTCCGTCACTGAAAGCAGCACGGTATCACCATCCCTTCTTGCGGTCAACGAGATGGTACCCTGCTGGGGACTGTGCCGGACGGCATTGCTCAGCAAGTTGATGAGTGCCCAAGAGGATTTTTCGGCATCGGCATGCACGGTCATGTTGTTCGGCTCGATGCGGACATCGATGAGCACCTGCTTCGCATCCGCTGCCGTGTGCACGGCCCCCACGGCCCCGTGCACGATACCGCTCAGAGCATGATCGCCCAAAGCCACGCGGATGCGTCCGGTCTCGATCTGCGTCAGGTCCAACAGTTCGCTCACGATGCGGACCAAGCGCTGATGATCCTTCCTTAGGTCCTCCAAAATGGCGCGCTGCTCATCACCCAAGGGCGTGCTGTTCTCCAGCAGGCCTAGCCCCAGGTCCGTGCTGGCCAGTGGCGTCTTCAGTTCGTGGCTGATGGTGGCGAGGAAATGCGTCCGGGCCTCATCCCGTTCCTGGAAGGGAGTGATATTGTGCAGGAGATGGACGGTCCCCAGATCGCCCTTCGAGCTGTGTATCGGCGCGTGACTGCTGGTGAAGAACTGCTCCTTGCCATCAAGCACGGCCTTGAACGGGCGGTTCTCCCCCTCTGCCAGCACATAGCGCAGCAGGTCGTTCCGTGCAACGAGTTCATCGATCGAGTGTCCGACCAACTCCGCACCACCAAGTCCCAGCAGTTCTGCGGCCTTCAGGTTCGCGAAAATGACGCGGCCTTCGTGATCCACGCCGAACGCGGCATTCACCATGCTGTTCAAGATCGCCTCCACACGGCTTTTCTCCGTCATGACCAAGGCGAGCTTGCTGTGCTCCCACCTTTCCAATTCAGCGGACATGTTGTTGAAGGAGGTCGAAAGGGCACCGAGCTCATCGCCGCGGAACATGGGTATGCGGTGCCTGTAATTCCCCTTGGCCACCTGTTCCACCGCAAACCCCAAACGCGCGATGGGCTCGGTGATCAAACGCGGGAAGGCGATGCTGAACGCAAGACCGACCACCAGGGTGAGGGCCGCGATGCCCCACAAGCGGTCCTGAGCGGCCTTGGCCGTGGCCAGGGCTGCTTGGTTCTTGCGGTTGATGGCGTCCAGGTTGACGCGGAGAATTCCGGTGAGGTCCGTTTGGAAATGGCCCAGCATCGTTTGTCTTTCCTTCCACTCGGCGAAGTCCTTGATCAGACTTGACGTCAGCGCAGCCTCGCCCACTTCGGTGGCGTTGCCTTCCTGCAGCACCAGTTGTTCCTTGAACGCCACGGAATCACCCCGATGGAGCGCTTCCTGCATGGCTTGCACGTAACGAATGGACTTGTAGTTATCCGCGAGGACGGCCTTTGCATCTTCCTTCAAATGGTTCAGTTCGTAGATGCCAAGCCCCGAGCTCAACAGCAACAAACCGAACAGGAAAAGGGTTCCCAACGTGAGCCGGCTCCGGATGCTGAGTGTCATCTCAGGAAAGGATGATGAGGTCCACGTTATTGCGGGACAAGGCGTTGAGCAGCTTATTGAAGATGTTCGATCGCAGGATGATCTGAAAGATATTGAAATGCGGCTTGCCGATGCAGACGGTGGAGATGTTCTTTTCGCGCACGGTGGTCAGGATGGCCTCGGTGACGCTCGTCTCCTGCAGATTCAGCACCTTCAGCGGGAGCTTGGCCAAGGATGCGATCCCGTGCTCCTCACCGCTTTGGGCCTGGATCACCTCGGCGCCCAATTCCACGGCCAGCTTGAAATGGTTCAACAGGTGGCGCTGCCGGTCCAAGGGGATCCGGTCGAAGCTTTCCTCCGGCGTCTGCACATAGAGCACATACCAATCGCCATTGTAGTAATTGGCGAGTCGCGCGGTCTTGCGGATGATCCTGCCGGCGGTGAGGTGGTTGCTGCTGATGCAGGCCAACAGCTTTTCGCGGCGCACTTGCTTGGGTGGGTCCACCTCGCTTTCCACCTTGCGTTCCACTTGGCCGGCCACCTCCTTCAATGCCAGCTCGCGCAGCTGGAGGATCTTCTCAGGTTGGAAGAAGTTGTTCAGTGCCATCTCCACTTTCGCCGGGTCGTAGATCTTGCCTTCGCGCAGACGTGCGATCAGGTCCTCTGCGGAAAGGTCGATGTTCACCACATCGTCCGCGTGGTGTAGGAAGGTATCCGGCACTCGCTCGGACACGTCCACGCCGGTGATGCGCTTCACTTCCTCCGTGATGCTTTCGATGTGCTGGATATTGACGGCGGTGACCACGTTGATGCCCGCTGCGATCAATTCCAGCACATCCTGCCAGCGTTTTGGGTTCTTGCTTCCGGGAATGTTGGTATGCGCCAACTCATCCACGATCACCCATTTCGGCGCGAGCAGCAACGTGGCGTTCAGGTCGAACTCCCGCATGCGCTTCCCCTTGTAGAACGTTTCCCGGAGAGGGATCAAGGGGAGGCCATCCAACAGCGCGTGCGTCTCTGCACGGCCATGGGTTTCCACAAAACCGACCTGCACATTGATGCCGGAGTCCAGCATGCGGTGGGCCTCCTGCAGCATGCGGTAGGTCTTGCCCACACCGGCGCTCATGCCCATGTAGACCTTGAGCCTTCCTCTCGCGGAGGTGGGCCGAAGCAGCGGGTCGTTGCCGTCCGAGGCGATCATGGGAGCGCGATGGAGAGGCTGGCGGTGACAAAGGTGTTGGTCGCGGTGGCTGCACCGTCCACGTCCGTGAAGATCCGGTCCTGACTGCTGAGGCTTCGGGCTTCGATGCGCCAAAGCACATTGGGCGTGACCCAGTGATCGAAGTTGAGCGAGTAGCCCATGGTGTTGAAGCCGTGCTCAGTGCCTGTGGCGATGATGACGCCGTCGGGATCCTGATACAGTTCCACGCGTGCGGCGAGGTAGCTCTGCTTGCCGATCCGGTAGCGCGGGATCAGCACCGGGCTGATCCATACCGCGTTGCTGTCGCCGGTTGCAGTGTGTTCCATGCCGATGTCGAAACCGATCTGTAGACCAAAACGCTCGGTGAACTGGAGCTGCGAATAGAAGTCGTTGAAGAAGCGCATCTGGCGCAACGTGTCCGGCTTGTCGTTACCGACGAAGGTGCTCCAGTTCAGCGTGGTGTTGTCGCTTGGCTTGTAAGTGAGCTGCGTGCCGAAGGCGGGCGTGTTATTGCCATCGGGCCGCGCGATCCGCTGCCAGCCGTTCAAGAGCAGGCCGGCGATGTACCATTTGGTGTTCGCACTGGTGTAGCTCAGGCGCGCACCGGCCTCGTAGTAGGGCGAATTCTCCGCGGCGATGCTGCGCGTCAAGTTCCATGAATCCTTCCCGATGGCGCTTTCCCAACCGATGTGGCTCGGCAGGATACCCGCATCGAGCCACAGCTCCTTCTTCCTGCTGAGGCGAACACCCGCGTTGGCCTCGAACACGCTGCGCAACGCTGCCGGCCCGGCGGCCATGTTCGCTTGCGGATACGTACCCGCCATCAATGCGATGTTACCGCGCACGTTGTTCTTCGCATAGGCCAGCTTGATCATACCCAGGTTCAGGTTCACCTCGTTGTGGCGGTTGAAGTTGTAAAGGAATCCGGGCAGCGTGTGGTCATCCGGCTGCGCCAAGTCGAAGGTGTAGTAGACTTCCGCGTAGCCCGTGATCCTGAAGGCGCTGTCGAGTTGCTGCGCCGAAGCGGACAAAGAGGAACCCAAGGCTGCGATGGTCAAGAGCTTCTTCATTTTGCATGCACGGCATCCAGTGCCATGTTCAGTTCAAGTACGTTCACGGTGCTTGGTCCGAATAGACCGAGCAAAGGGCCGTGGCTATGTTCATCGATGAGCTTCAGCACAACGCCCGCTTCCATGCCGCGCGAAGCGGCGACACGTTTTGCCTGCACCCGTGCGCCTTGCACACTCAAGTGCGGATCCAACCCACTGCCACTCGCAGTGACCAGTTCGCTGGGGATGTCACTCTTGGCAACACCCGGGTCATGCACCAGGAAGGTATCGATGCGCGCCTGCACGGTGGCGAGGTAGTCCGGGTTCGTCGGCCCCTTGTTGCTTCCGCCGGAACCCGCCGCGTTGTAGCCCACTGCGCTGAGGCGGCTCCAGAAGTAGTTGTCCCGGGTGAAGGACTGCCCCATGTTGACATACTGCACCCGGCCCTTGTAATCTATGGTCTCTGCGTTGCCGCCGTTGGGTGTCAGTTTCGCGATGCCCAGCAAGGCGAGCGTGTACATGCCGCTGAAGAAGAGGAGGCAGATCAGCGTGAGCTTCACTGCGGGAAGAAGGTTCTGTTTCATGGTGCTGTTATGCCGGGCCTGACCCGGCATCGCGTTAGTGTTCAGATGAAAATTGACACGGCCATGTCGATGACCTTGATGCCGATGAAAGGCACGATGAGCCCGCCAAGCCCATAGACCAGGAGGTTGCGGCGCAGGAGGGCCGAGGCGCCGATCGGCCGGTAGGAAACGCCGCGTAACGCGAGCGGGATCAGGGCGGGAATGATCAGTGCGTTGAAGATCACCGCGCTGAGGATGGCGCTTTCCGGACTGTGCAGGCCCATGATGTTCAAGTGTCGCAACGCCGGGATGCTCGCGATGAAGAGCGCAGGCACGATGGCGAAGTACTTGGCCACATCGTTCGCGATGCTGAAGGTGGTGAGTGTGCCGCGTGTCATGAGCAATTGCTTACCGATCTCCACCACTTCGATGAGCTTGGTGGGATCGTTGTCGAGGTCCACCATGTTGCCCGCCTCCTTGGCCGCCTGCGTGCCGCTGTTCATGGCAACGCCGACGTCGGCTTGTGCAAGCGCAGGAGCATCGTTGGTGCCATCGCCCATCATCGCCACCAAGCGCCCGCTCTGCTGTTCCTTCTTGATATAGGCCATCTTGTCCTCGGGCGTGGCCTCGGCGATGAAGTCGTCCACACCGGCCTTCTCCGCGATGAATTTCGCCGTGAGTGGATTGTCGCCGGTGACCATCACGGTCTTCACGCCCATCTTCCGAAGGCGCTCGAAGCGCTCGCTGATGCCGGGCTTGATGATGTCTTGCAGTTCAATGCAGCCGATCACCTTTTCATTTTCCGCGACCACCAGCGGAGTTCCGCCGTTCATGGCGATGCGGTCCACTTGCCGGTCCACTTCAACGGCGATGGCATTACCGGCCTGAGCGGCCAGCTTGCGCATGCTGTCAAGCGCTCCTTTGCGGATGCGCAATCCTTCTCCGATATCCACACCGCTGCTTCGCGTTTGCGCGGTGAACTTGATCAGCGTTGCACCCTCCAGAGAAAGTCCTCTCGTCGCCTCCGGACCTGCGAGTTCCAAGATGCTCTTGCCTTCAGGCGTTTCATCGGCAAGCGAGCTCAAGGCGCATGAGCGGATGAAATACGAACGGTCCATATCTGGAGCGGGATGGAAGGCCGTGGCCTTTCGGTTGCCGATGGTGATGGTGCCGGTCTTGTCCAGCAGCAGCACATCGATGTCGCCCGCTGTCTCCACCGCCTTGCCGCTCTTGCTGATCACATTCGCACGCAGCGCACGGTCCATGCCCGCGATGCCGATGGCGCTGAGCAGACCGCCGATGGTGGTAGGGATCAGGCAGACGAACAAGGAGATGAGCGCCGCGATGCTCACCGTTGCTTTCGCATAGCCAGCGAAGGGTTGCAGCGTGACGCACACGATGATGAAGATGAGCGTGAAGCCCGCGAGCAGGATCGTCAGGGCGATCTCGTTCGGTGTCTTCTGGCGGCTTGCTCCTTCCACCAAGGCGATCATGCGGTCCAGGAAACTGCTTCCGGGTTCGCCGGTCACTTGCACTGTGATGCGGTCGCTGAGGACGCGCGTTCCGCCGGTGACGCTGCTGCGGTCGCCTCCGGCTTCGCGGATCACGGGTGCGCTTTCTCCGGTGATGGCGCTCTCATCAATGCTCGCGAGGCCCGCGATGATCTCGCCGTCGTTGGGGACCAGGTCGCCCGCTGCGCAGAAGAAGATGTCGCCTTTGCGCAGGTCACTGCTGCGGATGTTCTTCACGCTTCCATCAGCAAGCTTGAGCTTGGCGGGCGTGTCCTCACGTGTCTTCCGGAGCGAATCGGCCTGGGCCTTGCCGCGTGCCTCGGCGATGCCTTCGGCGAAATTCGCGAAGAGCAGCGTGAGCAGCAGGAGCAGGAAGATGGTGACGTTGTAGCCCAAGGAACCTTGCGAGGCGTCGCCGCCGAAGAGCAGCCAGAGCGAGACGACGAGCATCACCGCGGTGCCCACCTCCACGGTGAACATCACCGGGTTGCGCACCATGATGCGTGGGTCCAGCTTCACGAACGACTGCTTGATGGCCTCCATGACCAGGTCGCGCTGGAAGAGGGAAGTTGATGTTTGGGCTTTCATGACGGATCACATGCTGAAGTATTCCGCGATGGGCCCGAGGGCGAGCGCGGGGAAGAAGGAGAGCGCAGCCACGATGGCGATCACGCCGAAGACCATCACACCGAAGGTGCCCGTGTCGGTCTTCAAGGTGCCGGCGCTTTCCGGAATGAATTTCTTCTGCGCCAGCAGGCCGGCGATGGCCACTGGCCCGATGATCGGCAGGAAGCGCGCCAGCAGCAGGACGATGCCCGTGCTGATGTTCCACCAGGGCGTATTGTCTCCAAGGCCTTCGAAGCCACTGCCGTTGTTGGCCGCGCTGCTGGTGTATTCATAGAGCATTTCACTGAAGCCGTGCGATCCCGGGTTGTTCAGCCAGGCATAATCCGCATGATGCGTGATGCCGTATGCGGCCAGCGCCGTTCCGGAAAGAATGAGCAGCGGGTGCAGCAGCGCTACGATCAACGCGATCTTCATTTCGCGCGCCTCGATCTTCTTTCCCATGAACTCCGGCGTGCGCCCCACCATCAACCCGCTGATGAACACCGCGAGGATGATGAAGATGAAGAAGTTGAGGATGCCCACACCAACGCCACCGTAGAACGCGTTGGTCATCATGGCAAGCAGCTCGTTCATGCCGCTCAAGGGCATGGTGCTGTCGTGCGTCGCGTTCACCGAACCCGTGCTGATCACGGTGGTCACGATGCTCCAGAATCCGGAGGCGGCCGCGCCGAAGCGGACCTCCTTGCCTTCCATCGCGCCACCGACCTGGCTGATGCCCAACGCATGGATGGCAGGGTTTCCGTTCACCTCCATGATGATGTTCGGAATGGCGAGCGCCAGGAAACCGATGGTCATCACACCGAAGACCATCCAGCTGAACTTCTTCTTGCGCAGGTAAAACCCCAATGCGAATACCATCGCCATGGGAATGATCAACTGGCTCACCATCTCCACCATGTTGGTGAAGTAGCTCGGGTTCTCTAGCGGATGCGCACTATTGGCGCCGTAGTAACCGCCACCGTTTGTACCGAGGTGCTTGATCGCCACGAAGCCCGCGACCGGTCCTCGCGATACCTGCACGCTATCCCCTTGCAGAGTGACGATGTGGTCCTTGCCCTCAGCCGTCTGTGGTGTGCCATTGAACATCAACAGCACGGCCACCACCAGCGAGAGTGGCAGCAGCACACGCGTCATGCTCTTGATGAAGTAGTCATAGAAGTTGCCCAGCTTGGTGGTGGTGCGTTCCTTCAATGCATTGAAGACCATCGCCGCAGCGGCCATGCCTGTGCCCGCGCTCACGAACTGCAGGAACATCAATCCGAAGACCTGGCTGAAATACGTGGCACCGGTCTCGCCGCTATAGTGTTGCAGGTTGCAGTTCACTACGAAGCTGATGGCGGTATTGAACGCGAGGTCGGCGCTCATGCCGGGGTTGCCATCGGGGTTCCACGGCAACCAGCCTTGGTCCATCAGCACGAACATGGCCCAGAGGAACCAGATCATGTTGATGGTGAGCATCGCTTTGAGGTGCTGCTTCCAATCCATCTCGCGGTTGGCATCGATGCCTGCGGTGCGGAAGAAGAAACGCTCCACCGGGCCCATTACGGGATCCAGCAACGAGCGCTCACCACCATAAACACGGGCGATATAGCGGCCCAGCGGGATGGCCAGCACGATGGCGACCAGGAACATGGCCAGTATGCCGAAGAGTTCAGTGTTCAGCATGGATTCAGAACTTTTCCGGTTTCACCAGCACGTAACACATGTAGGCGAAGAGGAGGATGGAAACGATGAGGAGGGCTACCATAGGTGTCAGATCTTTTCGAACCACTTGATGCATCGAAAGCAGAGCGCGAAGCCCAGCAGGCCGAAGGCCAGAAGGAGGAGCGTTGTCAGCATGTTCATCCGGGATCTACTGGTTGTTGCCAGGCCGGGGTGAATGCACCGACCGGTGTGCCGCGGACATGGCGAAGGGGATGCCGAATGAGGGTAGAATGCGCAGGGGCCTCTGCTGGCGTGGCTTTGCAACACACTGACATGTGGCACCGATCCCGTGCACCCTCCCGAAATGGAAGGGTGGGTTGCAGCAATGGAAGGGTTGAATTCGTCCTTGACGGTCAGGACGATCGAATACGGCTGTAGGCATGGTGCGGTCAGATCTCCTCGCGCAATTCCATTATGCCTCTCGCCAGGATCAGAATGACCACAAGGATCAGCAACTGGAAAAGAGGGGACAGGGAGCTCATGGGCGGCGATCGCCGGCACAGGCCAACGCAATGCCGGAAGAGGCCATGAGCCTTCAATATCCGCAACGGTCGCAGGCTCCGGCCGTTCCCGATATCCTTCCCGGCACGTGTTCACCCTGCCAAAACGGAAGGGTGCTTTTCAGAAATGGCAGGTTGCAGGCGTTGCCGGCGAAACGTCGCTCAGCAGCACGCGCTGTCGATCCCGCAACCGCAGTTCTCGCCGGTGGCTTGCACAACTTTCTCCGTGTTCTCGGAGTTCGGCGCACAGCAAGCCGTATCGGTGGTCTTCTCTCCGTACACGGTGATGCTCTCTACGCCCAGACCATCCTTCTTCACCTGTGCAACTGCTTCTTCAGAAAGGTAGCGTGAGAGGATGTCGCTCGGGATGATGATCGGTTTGCGTTTGAGCACGATCACGTTCGTGAATCCCGCTTCAGCGATCAAGCTGAGATAGTCCGCGTATTGCGACGCCCCGGTAACGCAACCGGCATACATCTCAGCTACATGGCGCAGTTCATCCGGCAGCTCGCGCGTCAACACGATGTCCGAAACACTGAAGTGGCCACCTACGCGCAACACGCGATGCATCTCCGTGAATGCTTTCTTCTTGTCCGGAACGAGGTTCAGCACGCAATTGCTCACCACCACATCCACCATGTTGGCCGATAGCGGCAAGGCCTCGATGTCGCCCTGGCGGAATTCGACGTTGGCATAGCCAAGCTTCGTGGTGTTCTCCTTCGCCTTTGCGATCATCTCGGGGGTGAAGTCCACACCGATCACACGTCCATCGGGACCGGTGGCTGCACGTGCTACGAACGCGTCGTTGCCCGCACCGCTGCCGAGGTCCAGCACGGTATCGCCTTGTTTGATGCCTGCCGTTTCCGTTGGAAGACCGCAGCCGAGACCGAGGTCCGCATCTGCTGTATAGCCTTTCAGCCCACCGTATTCCTCGCTCATGATGTTGTACACCTCCGTGCTGCAACCGCCCGCGCCACAGCAGGAAGAGGCATTGGTCTCCTTGCTCTGCGAAGCCACTTGGGCGTAGGTCTTCCTAACGTTCTCTTTCAATTCCTCAGCGGTTTTCATGATGTTCGGTTTTTACGACGTTACTGTTTGACCTTCTTCATCGGTGCGCAACATCCGGGATTTGATCCGGGGAAGCTCTCCATCAGCCCCGTGAATGTCCGTTGCGCGATGGCCCATTCCTTCGGATCGATGCAATAGCAAACGCTGGTTCCGGTGATATCGCCCTGGATCAGACCGGCTGCTTTCAACTCCTTCAAATGCTGGCTCACCGTGCTTTGCGCTAAGGGCAACTCATCCACGATGTCGCCGCACATACAGCTACGCTTTCCTGCCAGTAGACGCAAGATGGCCACGCGCGCCGGATGTGCCAGCGCTTTCGCATAACGTGCCACGCGGGTGTCGCTTGCCTTGAATGCTTCGGTCTTGGAGAGTCCCATCGATCCTTATTGATCGCAATATTACGATGATTGTTTGGATCGATCGACCAGCGCGTAAAAAAACAGGATCGACTACTGCAGTTTCCCTCTGCTCTGCGCCACGTTGGCGGGCTTGCCGTATTCCGGCACCAGGTAGGCGAGATCACTGAAACGCCCTTGAGCGAAGTGCTCGGCGGCGCAGCGTGCAAGCCCATGCACCGCCGGACGGATGCCTGGCACATGGGCGATCATGGGTGATCGGCTCCAGAGCTCAGTCGCCTTATCCGCGCCATCGCCGAAGACGAAAGTGCGCGCAGCTCTAGCCTCGCACCATGCACTATCCAAGATCAACGGTGCGGTGCTGTCGATCGGCTCCATGTCGGATCCGAAGGTACGTGCATAGACCTCCATACGTCGCGCATCCACCATCGGCACCAAGGTGTCATTCGTTTCGACCTTCCTTTCCGCATACATGAATTCGGCCAGTAGGACATCCAAGGTGCCCATGCCGATCAACGGTTTGTCCAGCGCGAAGCACAGGCCTTTCGCGGCGGAAAGGCCGATCCGCAGACCGGTGTAGGAGCCGGGACCGATGCCAACGGCCACGGCATCAAGCTCATCCAAGGAGCGCCCGGCTTCCTTCATTACTTCGGCGATGAAGACATTCAACTTCTCCGCATGCGAAAGCACAATGGTGGCATCGATGCGTGATGCGACAGGAACAGCATCGTTGCTGAGTACCACGGCCAGATGTGACGTGGCGGCATCGAAGGAGAGCAGGAGCGCCACGATCAGAGCGTTACCGGAATGCCTTGTAGGATGTCCAAGGACTTCTCGGCCATGAGGTAGGTATACTTCGCCTGGATCAGTTGCGAAGTGGCTTGTTGCATGCGCGACTTTGCAACATTGAGGTCGGTGACGGTGATCACCTGATGTGTAAAGCGTTCATTAGCCAAGCGTAAGGATTCGGTTGAAGCATCCACTGCGAACTTGGCGCTCATATATTGCTTGTAGGCCCCTCGTTGAGCGGTGAGCGCGTTCTGCACATCGACCTCCAAGGTATTGTGCTCGGCGATAATGGCGTTCGCGGCCTTCTCCTGTTGCACCCGAGCTTGATCTACCGCATAACGGTTCTGCATATTGTTGAAGATCGGCACGCTGAGCGTGAAGGCCACGGACTTGTTCAAGTTGTCGTTCAATTGGTTCCCGAAGGATTCCACGCGACTGTCTTGGCTGAAGTTGGGCGCATACACCGGAACGCCGTCGGCCGTAGCACCGATCAGCGTATTCCCGCTCACGACCGGCTCACCTATAGCCACGTAGTTACGGCCCGAATAGCCGGTGCCCAGCTGACCTCCGAAGGAAAGGGTCGGCAGCGCACTTGACTTGGCGATAGCGATCCCGTGTTCGGCGCTCTGCGCATTGAGATCCGCTTGCGCATACGCGGGATTCGTGGCGACCACGTTCTTCAGAACCTGATCCTCGGTGGCGGTCGGCTCCACCACGGCCAATTCATCCACGGACGGAGGGACGATGTCGAAGCCGTTCAACTCCGTTTCGTCCAACTGCATGAGTTGCGCCAAGGTGAGCTTTGCCTTATCCGCCTGGATCTGAAAATTGGTCACCGTGTATTCCTCTTGGGCCAGTTGGCTTTGGATGTCCAGCAGATCCCCGCGCGCCACGCGACCTGCATCCAGCATGGCCTGCGTCACGGCGGATTGGTCGCGGGTGGCTTGGGCCTGATCCTCCGCGGCGTGCTGCTGCTCGCGCAGGCCCAGCAGATCCAAATAGGCACGTACCACAGCGGTCTCGATATCGTTCCGCATAGCCTCTAATCCCTTTTGCGAGGCTTCCTCGTCCAACGCTGAGCGCTTCAATTGATGGACCTTCTGTCCACCTTGGAACAGGGTCACATCGCTGTTCACGTAAAAATTGTCCGTACGCACGCGGCTGGTCGCGAACGTATTCGAATACTGATCGATGGTGCGTCCCCAATTGTATCCGTGCGAGCCTCCGCCATTGAGGTTGGGCAGGAAGGACCAGTAGGCCTGTTCATGGGCCTTGGATGCGAGGTCTGCATCCAGCGCAGCGTTGCGCAGATCGAGGTTGCGGTCCTCGGCGCGCTTCATGCATTGCTCGAGCGTCCACGGTTGTTGGGCCGATACACAAATGGCCAAAGGCAGGGCCAGAAGGAAAAATAGGATGCGCATGATGCTGGTCGGGAGATTGGTCATCACCTCAAAGCAAAAGTAGCCGGAGCATCCAAGCCCATATGGCCCTTGGGATAAGCGGCGGCATCGCGGTGCGGATGGCGCGCCAGTTCGGGGCCAGCCGCGAACTAAGACGCTGTGTAGGCCAGATTACTGCCCAGCCAGCGCTCCATCCAAGCGGTCTCTTTTCCCTTGCGGCGTGCAAGGTCCTCGATCTGGTCTTTCGCCACACGGCCCACACCGAAATACTTGCTGCGCGCATGTGCGAAATACCAGCCGCTCACCGCTGCTGTGGGAAACATGGCCAAGCCCTCCGTGAGCTTGATGCCCGTGTGCTTCTCCGCGTCCAGCAGGCGGAAGATCTCCGGCTTCTCCGTGTGGTCCGGACAGGCGGGATAGCCCGCAGCGGGGCGCACACCATCGTACTTCTCCTTGATCAGTTCCTCGTTGGTAAGCTGCTCTGCGCTGGCATAGCCCCAGATCTCCTTGCGCACCACCTCGTGCAACTTTTCCGCGAAGGCTTCCGCCAAGCGGTCGCCCATGGCCTTGCACATGATGGCGCTGTAATCGTCTCCGGCCGCCTCGAACTGTTTGGCGCGCTCCTCCACGCCATGTCCGGTGGTGACGGCGAAGGCCCCGATGTAGTCGGCGATGCCGCTTTCCTTCGGCGCAATGAAATCCGAGTTCCCGACGTAGGCCACACCCGGCGCTTTCTTCGATTGTTGCCGCAGCGTATGGAAGGTGCCGATGACCTCCTTGCGGCTTTCATCCTTGTACACTTCAATATCGTCTCCGACGGAATTCGCGGCCCAAATGCCAGCCACGCCATGCGCCTTGAACCACTGTTCTTTCACCAAGTGATCCAGCATTTTCAGCGCATCGGCGTGCAGCTTGGAAGCTTCTTTGCCCACCACGGGATCAGTGAGGATCTTCGGGTACTTGCCCGCGAGTTCCCACGCTTGGAAGAAGGGTGTCCAGTCGAGGTAGGGCATGAGGTCCTTCAGGGGAAAATTCCGGAAAGTGAAGATGCCGGTGCTTCTCGGCTTCACGGGCGGCTCGGCCATCCAATCGATCGTGAAGTGCTTCGCACGTGCCTCTTCGATGGGGATGAATTCCTTTTCACGTTGCTGCGTGGCGTAATGCTCGCGCACCGTCTCGTATTCCTCCGCGATGCGCTTCACGAAAGCATCGTGCGTGGTGGGGCTGAGCAGTTCGCTCACCGCTGGAACGCAACGCGACGCGTCGATAACGTGCACCACGGGCTTGCTGTAGTGTGGCGCGATGCGCACGGCGGTATGCACGCGGCTGGTGGTTGCCCCACCGATCAACAGCGGCAGGTCAAAGCCTTCGCGCTCCATCTCCTTGGCCACATGCGCCATCTCGTCCAGCGAAGGCGTGATCAAGCCGCTGAGGCCGATCACGTCCACTTTCATTTCGCGCGCGGTCTTCAGGATGGTCGCGCTTTGCACCATTACACCGAGATCGATCACCTGCCAGCCGTTGCACGCGAGGATCACGCCCACGATGTTCTTGCCGATGTCATGCACGTCGCCCTTCACCGTGGCCAGCAAGATCTTGCGCGGACCGTCTTCGCGGGTGGTATGTACCGGCACGCCGAAGCTGTCCTTCAGTACTTCGGCTGCGGCGGGTGTGTTCTTCTTGAACTCTTCCAGGAAGGGTTCGAGGTAAGCCACGGCCTGCTTCATTACGCGGGCGCTCTTCACCACTTGGGGCAGGAACATCTTGCCCGCGCCGAAGAGATCACCCACCACGGTCATACCAGCCATCAGCGGGCCCTCGATCACCTTCACGGGATCGAGCAATTCGGTACGTGCTTCCTCGGTGTCCTCCACGATGAAGTCCGTGATACCGTGTACCAGAGCATGGCGCAGGCGGTCTCGCACATCGCCTTCACGCCAACTCAGGTCATGCACATTACTCTTCGCACCGCCGCCCTTGAATTGTTCAGCCAGCGTCACCAAGCGTTCGGTCGAATCAGGCCGTCGTGCGAACAACACGTCCTCCACGTGTTCCAGCAGCTCCTTCGGGATATCGTCGTACACGCCGATCTGGCCCGCATTCACGATGCCCATGTCCATGCCCGCTTGGATCGCGTGGTAGAGGAAGGCGGTGTGCATGGCCTCGCGCACCGGCTCATTTCCGCGGAAGCTGAAACTGATGTTGCTCACGCCGCCACTTACCAGCACGCCGGGCAGGTTCTTCTTGATCCACTTCACCGCTGCGATGTAGTCGATGGCGTAGCGATCATGCTCGCTCATACCCGTGGCCACCGTAAGTATATTCGGATCGATGATGATGTCGTGCGGCGCGAATCCGATCTTCTGCGTGAGCAGGTCATACACGCGTTGCGCGATGGCGATGCGCCGTTCGTAGCTGTCGGCCTGGCCCTTCTCGTCGAAGCACATCACCACCACCGCCGCGCCCAATCGCTTCACGGTGCGGGCATGGTCGAGGAACTCCTCCTCCCCTTCCTTCAGGCTGATGGAGTTGGCGATGCCCTTGCCCTGCAAGCATTTCAGGCCGGTCTCGATCACGCTGAACTTGCTGCTGTCGATCATCACCGGCACACGCGCGATGTCCGGCTCGGCTGCGATGAGGTTGATGAATTTGCGCATGGCCTCCACGCCATCGATGAGGCCTTCGTCGAGGTTCACGTCGATCACCTGCGCTCCGTTCTCCACCTGTTGGCGCGCCACGCGAACGGCTTCATCGTAGTTGCCGTCCTTGATCAATCTGCGGAACAGCGCGCTGCCTGTGACGTTGGTTCGCTCACCGATGTTGACGAAGTTGGAACCGGGAAAAATGCGGAGCGGCTCTAGGCCGGAGTAGGTTGGAATGCTCATCGTTGTTTTCACCACAGAGGCACGGAGGCACAGAGGAATGCGTTTTTGAGTCGGGAGTCAGGAGTCGTGAGTCCGTTTGTCATGAGTCTGCGTCGGAGAATGTCCAATCACCGATCACTATTCACCAGACACCTTTCAAGCGATGACAGGAATTTGACGTGGTGCATACTTTGTTGCTTCCACCGCTAGCGCCGCAATATGCTCCGGCGTGGTGCCGCAGCAGCCACCCACAATGTTCACCAGGCCGTCCTTCATGAACTCACCGACCAAGCGCGCTGTGACCTCGGCGGTCTCGCGGTAATCGCCCATCTGGTCCGGCAGGCCGGCGTTCGGATAAACGCTTACAAAGCACGGTGCCTGTTCAGCGAGCACCTGGAGATAAGGCCGCATCTGCGCCGCGCCCAGTGCGCAGTTCAAGCCGATGCTGAAGAGCGGCACGTGTGCCATGCTGATCATGTAAGCATCGATGGTCTGGCCGCTCAACGTGCGCCCGCTGGCATCGGTGATGGTGACACTGCACATCAACGGAAGCCGTGTGCCGCGCTTGTCGAACACTTCTTCAATAGCGTAAAAAGCAGCCTTGGCATTGAGTGTATCGAAGACGGTTTCCACCAGCAGCAGATCGACGCCGCCTTCCATCAATGCGTCCACCTGCTCGGTGTAGGCCACTACGAGTTCATCGAAGGTCACTGCGCGGAACCCCGGATCGTTCACATCGGGCGAGAGCGATGCCGTGCGGTTCGTGGGACCAATGGAACCGGCCACGAAGCGCGGCTTGCTCGGGTTCATCGCAGTGAACTTCTCACAAGCAGCCTTGGCCAATTGCGCGGAACGCAGGTTGATGTCGCGCACCAGATGCTCGCACTTGTGCTCCGTCTGCGCGATGCTGGTCCCGCTAAAGGTGTTCGTCTCGATGATGTCCGCGCCCGCCTCCAAGTACTGCTCGTGGATGCGCGTGATGGCCTCCGGTCGCGAAAGCGAGAGCAGGTCATTGTTGCCTTGAAGCAAGATGCTATGCTGTTCCGTACCCGGCGGATGAAAATCCTCTTCCTTCAGTTTGAGGCGCTGGATCATGGTGCCCATTGCGCCATCCAGCACGAGAATGCGCTCCTGCGCAAGTTGTTCGATCGTCTTCATTCATCCGCATCACTACCCCCGAAAACAAAAACGCCCCATCCGATGGCCGGATGAGGTGTCAGTGCTGGGGAAGCACAGGTCTCGATCGCGGCTCATCTTCTCCCGCCTCCCGGATCGCTCCGGTTGGCGGGACTGGATTTAGCACCTTCTCGATGGTGGACCATCGAACGGTTGCCAAGGCTTCACAGGGCCAGTCCCTCTGCCTTTCTTGATAAGCTCAATGGAAAGAACGTGGCGCAAAGATAGGGGGGCCGAAGAACGCGGACCACGGATGAAAAGGAACCGCGGATAAACGCGAATGGACATGGATGAATACGGGCCACGGAGAAAATGGAACCGCTGATGAACACCGATGAACGCGGATAAATGCACTTCTGCCGGAAGTGCTTGTCTTGGACCGTCCCGCTTCACGGGAGGTGATGAGGCGGGCCCTGTGGACAACCCCTGATCAACCGATGAGCAACGTCAACGCAGCCACCAGCGCTGCTGGAAGCAGGCCTAAGAGCCAACGCATGCCCAACTCTTCCTTACGCATGAAGGCGTAGACAGCGTCGCAGATGGCTGAGAAGCCGAGCACCATCAGGACCAGCGTGCGGGCATGGAAGGTTATCCCTTTCCCCGAGGCGATCGTGAAGGTGAACCAGATCGCGATCAATACAGCGAAGAACCATTGCGCGGATAAGGTCATGGCACGATGCCGGACCCCTCCGGATAGGTCCGATGCCGCATGGCAATTCGCCGTGAGATAGAGGTTGGCAGCGGCAAGTCCTTCAAGCCAGATGGGCACGGGCTTGCCCAATGCCAACAGCCCGATCCAGCCCAGCAGCATCAGCATCGCCACCGGCCACGCGAACCGGTAGACCGTGGGTTCGTAGAGCCGAGGATAGGTTGTCATGAGTGCGCGTATTATTTCGCCCCGCCACTGATATACTTGTCCAGCCAGTCGAACACGGTCTTGTGCCACATCATGGAATTCTGCGGCTTCAGCACCCAGTGACTCTCATCGGGGAAGCGCAGGAACTCGGAGTCGAGGCCCTTGGCCTGGCAGGCGGTGAACGCACCGATGCCTTGTGAAAGCGGGATGCGGTAGTCCTTGTCGGAATGCACAACCAGCATGGGCACGGACCAATCCTTCGCATGCATCATCGGATTGAAGGTGTCATACTTCGCGGGATCATGGAACACGTCGCCTCCGTTCTCCCAGTTGTCGAACCATAGCTCTTCGGTGGAATAGCCCATGGCACGGGTGTCGAACACGCCATCGTGTGTTACCAAGCACTTCCAAGGCTTCTGCCAGTTTCCTGCGATCCAGTCCACCATGTAGCCGCCGTAGGATGCTCCCAACGCTGCAGCGCGATCACCGTCGAGGAAAGGATAGGTCTTCAACGCATACGCCCAGCCTTTCTGCAGGTCCTCCAGCGGGCGGTCGCCCCAGTGGGTGGAGATCGCATCGGTGAATGCTTGGCCGTAACCCGTTGAGCCGTGGAAGTCGATCATCACCACCGCATAGCCCTGCCCGGCGTAGGTCTGCGGGTTCCAGCGAAAACTCCAGGAATCACCGAAGCTGCCCTGCGGACCGCCATGGATCAGGAAGGCAACACCGTATTTCTTGCCTTCCACGTATCCTGCCGGCTTGATCACGTAGCCATGCACGGTCTCGTTGTTCCATCCGGGAAAACTGAACTGCTCGTACTTTCCGAACTCGAGATTCTTCAGGCTCGCATCCACCGACGTCAGGTTCACCGCATCCACGTCGATCAGCTTGGCCTTCGGCTTGGCGGCATACAGCAAGGAAGGGTTGTTCAACCCGCTCTTCAGGAAGACGAAGCCCTTCGGAGTTTCAAAGAAGGCATCCATGTTGCCGTCCTTCGACATGGTCGTCACCTTGCCGTTCTTCACATCCACTTGGAACAAGCGCTCGCAGCCCACATCGGCCGCTGTGACGTAGAGACTCTTGCCGTCTGCGCTCCACTTCATGTCGTCCACACTCCGGTCCCAATCACCTGCCACGGTGGTCACTTTACCGGAAGCATCACGCAGTTGGATCCAGAAGCGATCGGCCTCGAAACCTGGGCGCTTCATGGCTTTGTAGGCGAGCGTCTTGCCGTCGGGCGACATGCGCGGCGCGGCGTCCCATGCCATGTTGCTCTCTGTCAGATTTGTGCTCGCGCCACCTGTCATCGGCACGCTGTACACATCGAAGTTCGTGCTCCACGGCTCGGTCTTTCCGGCCAAGCGCGCACTGAAATACACGGTCTTGGAATCCGGAGAGATAGAGTAATCGGCTTCATCGCCCCAAGGCTTCGAGGGTACATCGCCGTCAAAGCCGTCCATCAACGATAACGGTGATGCTTCGCCATCAAGTGGCAGATAAAACAGGTGGTTGCGTGTGCCATCGCTCCACGTGTCCCAGTGGCGGATGAAGAGCTTGTTGTAAAGATCTCCTGTGGACTTGTCGGCCTTTCGCGCTTCATTCTTCTTCACGGTGCAGCCGATCTCGTCGCCTTTGCATTCGGTGAAAACCGCCAGCGAGAGCACTAGGCCTTTGCCATCGGGCGTGATCCGATAGGAACCGATATCCAGCGGCAAACGCGTGACCTGCGTGGCAGTTGCGCCGGAAACATCCGTCTTCCACAGTTGCACGGTCTCTCCTGCGCCACGTGAGGAAAGGAAGTAGATCGTCTTGCCGTCCGGGCTCCATTGCGCGTTGTCGGCGCCGCCTTCGGAAACGCCGAGTTTCATCTCCGGAGTGGCGGGCTTAGTAAGGTCCTTCAGCCAAAGTGTGCTCACGCCCTTGTTCGCTTCCATGTCGGTGGCGCGCACATTGAACACGGCGTAGTGGCCGCTGGGATCCACGCTGAGCCCACTCATGCGGTCCAGCATGAGCATCTCCTTGTAGGTGAAGGGCTTCATTGTTTGGGCAAAGGTGGTTCCGCTAACGAGAGCGAGGGCGAGGGCAAAAGCACCCTGATGCAGGCAATGTGAGGCGCGGGAAAAGGCAGTTCGGTTCATGATCGATGAGTTTCACGGTAGCGGTCCATCGCGGAGTTCGCTCGTTGACGTGCTTACCGTGGTCAGGTGCGCAAAGTACGGAGCATGGGCATCCATGCAAAGCTTAGCTTGCAGGCTCTGCAACGAGATCCAGCATGTTCTTTAAGCATCCACTTCCGATCGTACTCACCGCTGTTTGCCTTTTTGCAGCCTGCAAGAAGGAGACGAAAGGCGGTGGCACAGGGATCATCCTTGGCGAGTACTTGCACTTGTCCGTTGACAGCCTTTGCGTGCAGGTCCCGAACATCATCACACCGAACTATGATGGTATGAATGATGGCTTCTGGATATCATTCAGAAACGTCAACGCCTTCAGCCTCACCATTCGCAATGCAGCGGATAGCGTGGTCTTCACCTCGACCAGCCAGCAGGAAGTTTGGAAGGGCATCGATCCGACCGTGAATGACAGCTTGCCGACCGCTGGCCGCTACCACTATTCGATCCATGTTACCGGCACTTCGGGTGCGCAGCTCTCCGGTAACGCCGACGTCTATGTGGTGCCGGACCTCTCCAGTCCATGCTTCAGTTCGCTGGTCCCTGCGGTGTTCGGCGATGAATTCGATCCGCGGATCTGTGGGATCGCGTATGCGAGCAATGACACGGTTTGTGTGTGGTGAAGGCTGGTGATCGACAATAGGCCGAAATAGAAACTTTTCACTTCTTCTTAGCAGCCCTCTTCCGGTTCGCCTTCTTCACCTTCGGTGGAAGTGTGAGCACATGCTCCAGCGAAAGCCTTACCCACTTCTCCAAGGCTGTTTGGCTTTCCACAGCTTCCGCAGCCACGAGGAGTATCCCCTTGTTGTCTCCCCTGCCCATTACGAACGGTTTTGCACCGGGCCATTCGCTCGCCTCCGCGTGCCGATCTGGACTGAACTTCGTCAGAAAGTCGCCATTGCTGGTGATGCCCACGCTCATGTTGCCACGCACCATGAAGGTGATGCCACCGAACATTTTTACGGTCTCGGCTTCCACGCCTTGCGCCAAGAGGACCTTAGCAATGCGAAGTTCGAATTGGGGATCGTAGGCCATGCGCCGAAAGGTTTCTCGCCGGGACGCAGTCGTATCGCGATCAACCTTGCGCGTTCGAGAACTCCTTGATGAAGCCCTTGATCTTCTTTCGGAAGAGGATGAAGAGAAGTATGTAAGGGATCACGATCATGAAGAGGATCCCCGTGTTCAGCCCTGATCCTATGGACTGAGATCCACCATAAACGTTGCCGGAAGCGCTGGTCGCCGCCACGGCCTTGCACATCGCGCAACCTTGTGCCCAAAGGTCGGCGGGCATCAACACGACCAATGCGGTCAAAGCGATCAGGAGGACGAAACGCGGTTTCATGGGAACGAAGGTAGTATGCCTGGGAATCAGTAGTAAGGCGCGCACATCAGATAGACCAGGACGCCCGTGATACTGACGTAAAGCCAAAGCGGCAAGGTCCATCGTGCGATCTTCTTGTGCTTATCGAAGCGGGCACTGAGCGCGCGGATCAGGGTGATCAATACCAGCGGCACGATGGTCGCGGCAAGAATGATGTGGGAGATCAGCATGGGATAATAGAGCCAGCCAAAGGAACCACCGTAGTGTGCGGACGGGAAGCTGCCGTGCTGCAACACATAGCTCACTAGAAAAAGGATGCTGAGTACCACGGCGGTAAGCATCAGCCGACGGTGCAGTTGGATGTTCCGCCGCAGGATGGCACGCCAAGCAGCGATGAGCACCAGCGCGCAGGCGCCGTTCAGTGTAGCATTGACCTTCGGTAACGTGGACGGCGAAAGGCCGGAAATGTTGATCAGCTTCGGACCGAGGTAGAGGAAGGCGACGGCGCCGATGAGCAGCACGCTCAAGGCCGCAACGATCGCCCGTGTTTGGCGCTCGGAAAGCACCGGTGCACTCATGATCCGTGGGCCACACCCCGCGCGCGGTCGCTCTCCTCTTGGATCAGCATATCGAGGTCGGTCACCAAGTTGCGCATGGCCTCGGTGGATGTACCGTTATACATGCCGCGGATGTGGTGCCGCTTGTCCACCAGCACGAATTGTGGGGAATGCACGAATTGCTCCGCTGCGGAGGAGTCCGCATTCGCGCTGAGTAAATAGCCCAAATTGCCTTGGCGATAGATGTCCGGTGCATTGCCGGTAAGGAACTTCCAGCGCTTCGGGTCCGCCTCGAGCCGTGTGGCATAGGCCTTCAGCACTTCCGGGGTGTCGTGCGTGGGATCCACAGTGTGACTGAGAAAGAGAACATCCTTGTATTTGGGATCATCGAGCTGAAGTTGCAACTGCTGCATCTGGCCGCTCATCTTGGGGCAGATGCTCGTGCAACGCGTGAAGAAAAAGTCGACGACCAATATCTTCCCTTCCACGTCCTTGTCCGTGAAAGGCTTGCCGTCCTCATCGATGAAGTGGAATGGTGGAACCGTGAAGTAGTTGGTATCACCAGGGGCGATCACCTCGCGCTGGCCGATGTAAGGCAGGTAGTTGTAATGGCCTTTGCTTCCCCAGAAAAGAAGGATGGCCGCAGGTATCAATATCAGTACAAAGACCAATACCGCGATCTTCTTGCCCTTGCCTGCCGGTTTCAAGCTCTCACTCACAGGAAATGGATCACCGTCTCGTGAATGAAATTGCCCTCCCACATCGCGATGAAGATGAGGTACATAAGGAAGAGCGCGTAGGGCATCAGGATCATGCTGCGGATGTTCCTCCGTTCGTCACCCAAGTGCATAAAGGACATGACGATGTATGTGGCCTTAACAAGTGTGAGCACGATGAAGGTCCACTTCACCCAGTGCCACGACTCCGGCATCCAGCTGCGCCAGAACACCCCGAGGAGCACTTCACCACAGGTGATCCCTGTCAACAGGATAGCGACAAAGAGGATCTGCTTCCGGATGATCCGGCCTTGCTCCTCGCTATGCCCGGCATCGAGGCTGTATTCAATGATGTCGTCGCGCTCCATGGTGTTTCGGATAAAAGGGTCAAACGAGGTAGAAGAAGGTGAATACGAACACCCACACGAGATCCACGAAGTGCCAGTAGAGACCGACCTTCTCCACCATCTCGTAGTGGCCGCGCCGTTGGAAGACACCCTTGATCACCATCATCAGGACGATGAAGTTGATGACCACACCACTGAAGACGTGGAACCCGTGGAATCCGGTGATGAAGAAGAAGAAGTTGGCATAGGAAGGCGGACCGTACTCGTTCTCGGTCATGTTCGCACCGTAGGTCACATGCACGGCGTTCTGAAAGAGTTTATAGGCTTCTGGACCCTTTATCTCCTCTCCATGAGTGCTGCCGAGGTGCATGGCGAAAGTGGCGGGATCGATCACCGCGTCCCCTTCTGGATTCTCGTCGAGATAGGCGGTACGTCCATCGGCCAACGCAACACGGGCATGGCTTCCATGGATGAAGTGGGACCACTCGAAGGCTTGTGAACTGACGAAGAAAAGACCTCCGATGATGGTGAGAAAGAGCCATTTCACCACGCCCTTCTTGTCCATCCGGTGTCCTGCCTCAACGGCCAGCACCATCGTCACCGAACTGATGATGAGGATGAAGGTCATCAACGCCACATACATCAGCGGCAGGCTCGCACTGAAGCCGGGGACCTTGTTGAATACGACCTCGCCCACCGGCCACTCCACGCCCGGAAGTAGGGAATGGCGCGCGAAGCCGTAGGATACGAGCAGACCGCTGAAGGTCAGGGCGTCGGAGACCAGGAAGAACCAGATCATCAACTTGCCGTAACTCACACTGAACGGGGAGCGGCCACCGCCCCACAGGACGTCGTTGCTCAGGGTTTTGGATGCGTCGCCTGACATAGGTAGGATTTCGTGCGCAATGTTAGTGAACGTAGGCCAAGAACAAAAGGAGATAGACCCAGACGCCTGCAAGGAAGTGCCAATAGACCGTTCCGGCCCATAGTCCCTGGTGGTCATCCTTGCCATAGCGGCCCATCAAGGCCTTGACCGACATGACCAGCAGGGCGAGGAGGCCACCGATGACGTGGAGGAAGTGGGCCCAGGTCAGCACGAAGAAGTAGGAGCTTGACGCGTTCTTGTAATCGTCCATCTCCGCATTCAAGGGGTGGGCGTGCTCGGTGTCCTCCGGCAAATAATAGAAGTCGCCTTGCTTTTCAAGGGTGATCCCGCGGCGCTCGATCGTATAGTCAGTGCCGTATACCCCGTTCGCACTTTTCAAATGGCTTACCAACGCAAAGCCATGGTCCACCAATTCACCCCAACCTTTTTTCTGACTGAAGCCGAAACAGACTCCCAACGCCAGACTTAGCATGACCCAAGGGGCCACTGCACGCTTGTGTCCTTTCCGGGCCTGCATCAATGCGACCTGGATAGTGATACTGCTCAATAGGATGAAGCCGGTACTGTACCAGAAAGCAGTGGGAAATCTGAAATGGAGCCAGTAGTTGGAGCTGCCTTTACTGACCAAGTAGGCGCTCGTGAGTCCTGCGAAGAACATCACGATGGAGAACATCATCAGGTAGGTGAGCCACTTCTTCGCCCGCAGCACCCGCACCTGTTGTTCAACCGGATCTTGGAACTCGTCCATCACATTTTATCAAGCACGTACATCAGCTGCACCACGGGTAGATAAAGGAAGCTGGCGAACATCAATCGGCGCGCATCGGCCTTGTCCAAAGTGCGTAGAAGGCGTAGCGCATGGAACAGCATATAGAGCCCTAACAGCGCGGCCGTCACAGCGGACCAAACACCGGTAAGGCCGAACGCCCATGGCAGCATCCCCACAGGGATGGCGAAGAGCGTATACATCACCACGAGGAAGGCGCTGTAACGGTCGCGGCCGCCGCGTGAAGGAAGCAGGTGGTACCCCGCTTTTGCGTAATCATCGTTCAGCACCCAGGCGATGCTCCAAAAGTGGGGGAACTGCCACATGAACTGCATGGCGAAAAGTAGACCGGGGCCAAGCCCGAAATGACCGGTGGCGGCCACGTAGCCCAACATCGGTGGGAAAGCCCCGGGGAAGGCACCCACGAAGACCGCCCACGAAGAGGAGCGCTTCATCGGCGTATAGAGTGCCACATACATGAAGAGGGACATCAGTCCCAGAATACCGGTAAGCGGACCGAATGTGCGCCAGAGCACGATGGTGCCCAGTGCACCAGCGACCAATGCTATGGCAGTGGCCTCTCCCATACCCATGGAGTGACGCACCAATGGGCGGGAGGATGTGCGGGACATTAAGCTGTCCTGCTCCACTTCGATCACTTGGTTCAAGGCGTTCGAGGCACCGGTGACCAGCGTACCGCCCAAGATCAACAGTAAGACATCCACCATGCTGAATGCACCAGTGGGAATGCCCATGCCATAACCCAGCACAGCGCTCATCACCACCAAAGAGGCTAAACGCAGCTTGAAGAGGGCCGCGATATCCTTCAGTTTCGCCCCGACGAGGACCCGGGCAGCGTATGATCTTGAACGTTCCAAATCGGCGGCGAAAGTACCTCACGCACCGATATGGTGAATGATCCCTGTCAACTATCGCCGGACGGTCTGGAACGGATGCCGATTCCACAGGTTGGCGGACAGGCCGATACGGAGATAATTCGTCCGCAACGATCGGCCGATCCCTGGGTCTTCCATTCGAAGGGTCCATCCCAGTTCCAGCATCAATCCGGTTCGGGCCTCCAACACGCGTCCAAACCTGAATTCATTCTGCACCACCTTGGTCTCGGAGGGCTGGCCCAAGTAGAAGCCATAGCTCTGAAAGTGGGTACCATCCGTCGTGGGGCGGTCGCTCTCCGGTAGGAAGATGTTGTTGCCATAGCTGGCGGCCGAGGTGTCCTGTCCCATGATGGACCAACTGGCCACATCGCTGATCAGCCAAGCTCCCTTGCGCCATTCCCCTTGGGCAAGCACCTCAATAAAACCGCTTCCGTAAGGATGCGCCAAAGGCTGGCCATGACTCGCATAGTTCTGGCGGGTGTCACTGTGCGTGTAGAGGAAGGGCCGCACATAGTCCACTTCGCCGCGTAGCATAAGCCCGGGCGTATGGAAGGCATCATGTGTTACCGCACCGACCTGCAGACCCTGCTTGTTGCCGTACCAGCCATTCCCTGCCCGCACATCCGCCAGCAGGAACTCGTCCAGGATCAACTGAGAGTAGAGCTGCGTGCGCTGGCCCACTTTCACGTTGAAGGCCAGGCCCAGAAGGGCGTTGTCGGGGGAACCGAGGCTGTATTCCGTGGGGCGGTAGAAGATCACGGGATTGATGTAGTCCAAGCTGAAACCTCGCGGATAGGCCGGATCATTGTCCTGCCAGACGATGGCCTCGAACAGCCCGAGGTTCACGCGCTTGGAGATGTTCCAGCTGAGGTAGTGCATGCTGGTGAATTTCTTGGCGTAGTGCGCGGGATCACCATTGGCACCGCGGATATCATCCATCATGGTGAAGAGGTTGACGTAGCGGATATGCCAGGCGGTGGTCGTGATCTTGAAATAGGGATAGCTGTAGGTCTCATCGCTGAGGAACAGCGAGCGGTAACCCTCACCGAAGAAATTCTTCCCCTTTCCGAGGGTGAAATGGAAATACTTTCCGGCTTTGTAGTCGGCATAGCCGTTCCATTCGAAGTGGGTGATGCCCGGTCCGATGCCGTATGCATAACCTTCACCTGGCGTAACGCCGGTAAAGCGCACGGTGCTGTCCAGATAGTTGGGCAGCTCCTCGGCCCAGCCTTCAATATCCGCCTCCAGCGTCCAACGGGAAGAGGCGTTCCACTCCAGCCAGCCGCCCACACCCGAGCGGTATTTCAAGACTTTATCTTCTCCCAAGGAGGCACCGCCCATGGCATCCACCAGCGGACCACCATGCCAGCGTTTCGCTGGGTCGGTGATGCGGCCGAGCCACGGAAATGCGGCTTTGGGCAGAAGCAGATCAGCACCGGGCAGAGAATCGATGTCCTCGCGCAACAAAGGACGGATCGCTGAATGCGAAGCGGTCTTGCTGTCGTGCATCAACGCGATGTACGGTTCGTCCACCGTTCGGCTGAGCGGGAGGAAGCCTTGCTGGGCGGCCAATGCGGACGGCACCACCATCGCCAGCAGCCACGCGCCCGCCTTCATGGGCGTTTCCGAAGCGGGATGAGGAAGGGGACCGCGGCCAGCAAGAATGCGCTCCCCCCCAGCAGCAGCAGGCCCTTGTTCGGGAGCACATCACGCGTGACAAGGCTCAGCAGGATGATCACGATGGCATAGGAGTACAACACCAACACGGTTCCCCGGTGACCCAACCCCAAGGCCATCAAGCGATGGTGGATGTGGTTGCGGTCTGCTTGGAACGGCGAAGTGCCATGGGCGACGCGCACGATGAAGACGCGGAAGGTATCCACCAGCGGATAGGCGATCACCGACATGGCGAAGAGCGGCGTGGGCACCGTGCGCAGCCAGTCCGGCAGCCGCGAGGGATCATGATCGACCACGCGCATGGCCAACACGCTGAGTATGGCTCCGATGATGAGCGAGCCGCTGTCCCCCATGAAGATGCGCGCCGGATGGGCGTTGAAGATGAGGAAGCCCAGCAGCGCGCCCGCCAAGGTGAAGGCCAACAAGGCCAAGGCCACGTCGCCTGCCCAGAAGAGCCACATGCCATAGGCCTTTTCGCTGATCAAGCCGATGCCTCCCTCAAGCCCGTCCACGCCATCGATGAGGTTGAAGCCGTTCACCAGCACGATGTAGG
>JBEPUG010000007.1:0-38635 GCA_041691695.1 Flavobacteriales bacterium | reverse complement strand
CGGTTGGTGTTCCACTCGCCGATCTCGCGGGAGGGCAACACATGTTCGGTGGGAGCGCTGCCGGGCAAACGTTCATCATGCTGCGTCACACGATCGTTTCCAAGGTCGAAGAGCTGCTGCCAGCCTGCTGCAGAAGTGCGTTGCGGCAGGTCCTGCGGTCGCCAAGTGGTCGGCTGGGTCGGAGCCATCGTCGTGCCGCTCACATTTGCTGTTCCGCTGAAACCGGCCAGCAACGCGGGCTCAGGCTCGAAGTCCAGGCTAGGTGTGATGTTGTGCCGACCCAATGCGCGACGGACTGCGGCATGTACGATAGCATAGACCGCACGCTCATCGCGGAACTTGATCTCCGTCTTTGTCGGATGAATATTAATGTCGATCGACGCGGGATCCAGTTCCAAAAAGAGGAACCACCCGGGGTAGTTCTCTCTCGCGACCAACTCTTCGAAGGCACGGCGAACGGCATGCTCGAGATAGCCGCTGCGGATGAAGCGACTATTCACGAAGAAGTACTGTTCCCCGCGTGAGCGCTTGGCGAACTCCGGCTTGGTGATGAAGCCCTCCACGCGGACGATCTCCGTTGCCTCTTCCACAGGCACCAAGCGTTCATCATGCTTGCGCCCGAAAAGGTGCACGATGCGCTGCCGTTCGTTTCCCGGCTCCAGATGGAAGAGTTCCTGCTCATTGTGCAGCAGGCGGAAACCGATGGTCGGATGCGCCAAGGCGACGCGCTGGAATTCCTCGATGGCGTGCTTTAATTCCACCGGGTCGCTCTTCAGGAACTGGCGTCGCGCGGGCACATTGAAGAAGAGGCTCCGCACATGGATCGACGTGCCCACAGGACAGGCGATCGCTTCCTGCGCTTGCACGCGACTGCCTTCGATCAGCACACGTGTGCCGAGGTCGTGGTCCTCCTGACGTGTCTTGAGTTCCACCTGCGCGATGGCTGCGATGCTCGCTAAGGCCTCGCCACGGAAGCCCTTCGTGCGAATGCTTTGCAGGTCGTCCGCCTGGCGGATCTTGCTGGTGGCGTGGCGCTCGAAGCTCAGGCGCGCATCGGTAGCGCTCATGCCCTTGCCGTCGTCGGTCACTTGGATCAGCGTTCGGCCTGCGTCCTTCAGCACCACGGTGATCTGCATCGCGCCCGCGTCCACGCTGTTCTCCAGCAATTCCTTCACCACACTCGCTGGGCGCTGCACCACCTCGCCCGCAGCGATCTGGTTCGCCACATGGTCGGGTAGGAGACGGATGATGTCGCTCATGGATCGGCGGTACGCGATGAAAGCGCCCGGCGCGACCGCAAAGATGCGGGCCAAAGCGGAAACACTCTTTCGTTGGGTGCTTGTCCGATGAAGCGCTGCTGGAATGTCGGAAATGGCCATCTTCGCGAACCTTTTGCACAACACCATGAAAGCCATCCTCCTTTCCCTCCTATTTCCCGCCATGCTCACCGCCTGTGCGCAGTCCGGCAAACCCGCCACCGACATGGCCACCTATGCCAGCTACGGCGATAGCATCACCGCGAATGGCGCCCTAACTATGGAAGAGTTCGCAAAGGCCACGGCCCACACGGATTCGCTGGATACCAAGGTGCGCGCGGAGATCATCGGGAGCTGCGGTAAGAAGGGTTGTTGGATGGATGTGAAGATGGCCGACGGCTCGTCGATGAAAGTGCGTTTCCAAGACTATGGATTTTTCGTTCCCACCTCAGGCCTTGAAGGCAAGGAGGTGGTGATGCAGGGCCATGCGGTGAAAGCGGTGACGGACGTGGCCATGCTGCGGCACTATGCCCAAGACGCGGGTAAGAGCGAGGAGGAGATCGCGGAGATCACCGAGCCGAAGATGAACTGGAACTTCACCGCCACCGGCGTGTTGATCAAGCAGTGAAAGCGCTGCGCTAAGTTGCCCGCTATGCGATCTCTTCGCTCCTCTGTCCTATTGCCGTGCCTGCTCGCGATCATCGGGCCTTCCGCGGCGCAATCCCCGTATAGCTTCAACACGGGTCGGGAGCTGGGCATTGTTATTCCTGCTCTTGTGTTCCAAGGGACATCCCTGTTGTTTCCGGTGCCCGCCGAGCGGTTGTGGCAGCATGTATCCTCCGTTGACCGCATGCAGTTGCCCGCGTTCGACCGCCAGGCCGCTTACCGCTGGAGCCCCAGCGCGGCAAGGACCACCGATATACTCGTTGTGGCAGGCATAGGTGGATCCCTCGCGATGGCTTTGCTGTATAGTCCCTCGAAAGACCTGCTGCAGCCTGTCGCTCTCATGGGTGAAAGCCTTGCGCTCACCACCGGCCTCACGGACATGATGAAGGTCCTTGTACACCGCCCAAGGCCATATGCCTACAACCCGGATCTGCCCGTGGAGTTGCGCAGCGCACCGGAGGCGTATGTGAGTTTTTGGAGCGGCCACACGGCCACCACGGCGGCGGCGACCTTTACCTGCGCCGACATTGTGCAGCACAGTGATGCCAGTGCCACCACGAAGACGATCACATGGGTTTCGGCAGCAACATTGCCAGCGGTCGTGGGCTTCTACAGAGTACGCGCCGGCCAGCATTTTCCTTCCGACGTGATCGTTGGCTATCTGGTCGGGGCTGGCATCGGCATGGCCGTTCCCTACATTCACCGACTCGGCGCGCGCGCCGGGATCAATTGACATGAAGACGATCGCATTGGCCGTCCATGGCGGCGCCGGAACGCTTGATCCATCGGCACTGACACCAGAAAAGGAGGCTGCCTATCGAAAGGCATTGGAGACCGCCGCCAGGCGCGGACATGGCGTCCTTGCGGAAGGAGGGAGCGCGCTGGATGCGGTGGAGGCAGCGGTGCGCGTGCTGGAGGACGATCCACTCTTCAACGCGGGGCGGGGCGCTGTATTCAATGCGAATGGGGAGCATGAGATGGACGCGGCGATAATGGAAGGACAAGCGTTGCGCGCCGGTGGAGTTGCGGGTGTGCAGAATGTGAAGAACCCCGTGCACCTTGCGCGGCTGGTGATGGAACGAAGCGGCCATGTGCTGATCAGCGGTCGCGGCGCCTTGGACTTTGCGCATAGCCAAAAGGTACCGTTGGAGGACGATGCCTACTTCTTCGATCAACTGCGATACGATCAATGGCAGCAAGTGCGAGGCAGCGAAGAGGTGCGATTGGATCACAGCACAGGCGAGAAGAAATTCGGTACGGTGGGCGCAGTGGCGTTGGATGCACAAGGTCATCTCGCGGCCGCCACCAGCACGGGCGGCATGACCAACAAGCGCTGGCAACGCATCGGCGATAGCCCGGTCGTGGGCGCGGGTACCTATGCGAACGATGCCACCTGCGCGATCAGCTGTACCGGCAACGGCGAAGCCTTTTTGCGTGCTGTGGCCGCTCACGACGTGCATGCGCTGATGGCCTACAAGGGGCTTTCATTGCAGGAAGCGGTGCGGATCGTGGTGCAGGAAAAACTACCACCGATGAATGGTGAAGGTGGAATGATCGCCGTGGATCGTGAGGGTCTCATCGTGCTGGAGTTCAACTGCACGGGCATGTATCGTGCAAGCATCGGCGCCGACGGGGTGCTGAGTTCGGCGATCTTCCGGTAGTGAGGCATAGAGAATGCCAGTGGGGGATGGCCGCGAAGGCGCAGAGGCACGGAGAGTGCCAGAGGTAGTTGGTGACTGGTGATCGGCGACACGCAGACTCAAGACTCACGACTAACTGACTCGTGACTGTCGACTGCCGCTGCCGACTGCCTCCTGCCGCTGCCAACTGCCACTTAGAAGACGCTTATCCGTTACGTTGACCGTTCGCCCTTGATCTTTATTGCTGGTTCCCGCAGGCCTTGCATCTTTGTACTTCGTCACATCACCCGGCGACACTCATAGACACCATTGAACCCATGAAACGATCCTCTATCATCATCATCGCTGTCATCGCCATTGTGGCGCTTTGGGCCATCTCCTTCCAGCGGGGCATGGTCGGCATGAATGAAGCCGTGACAGCCCAATGGAGCAATGTGGAGAACGCATATCAACTCCGCGCTGACAAGACGAAGAACATCGTGGCGATCATAAAAGGTTCCGCAGACTTCGAGCAGACCACGCTTACCGATGTGGTGAACGCACGGGCGAAGGCTACCAGCATCCAGCTTAACGCGAATGACCTGACCCCGGAAAAGCTTGCGCAATTCGAGGCTGCACAACAGCAGCTGAGCGGTGCATTGAGCCGCTTGATGGTCACTGTGGAACGCTATCCTGACCTGAAGACGACCACCGCATTCCGTGATTTCCAAGCGCAGTACGAGGGCATGGAGAACCGCATCGGAGTGGAGCGCCGCAAGTTCAACGACCTGGCGCAGCAGTACAACGCCAAGATCAAACAGATCCCGAACAACATGCTGGCAGGCCTCTTCGGTTTCACGGAGAAGGGCTACTTCAAGGCACAGGAAGGCACCGATAACGCACCCGATATCAACTTCGGCAAGTGAAGGACGTCCTAGAGGTCGATGAATTCCTGACGCGTGCCGAGTTGGACCGCGTGAGGGATGCCGTGCGCAGCGCGGAGAAGCGAACTAGCGGCGAGATCCGAGTGCATCTCGATGCTGCGATCATGGAAGGCGGGCTGGATCATGCCGCCTTTGTCTTCGACGACCTGGGCATGAAGAAGACCAAGGACCGCAATGGTGTGCTGCTCTATGTGAGTGTGCCCAGCCGTAAAGTGGCGGTGATCGGTGATGCCGGAATACATGCGAAGAGCGGACAGCACTATTGGGACGCTGTGCTGGAACTGGTGCTCTCACATTTCCGCGAAGGTCGCCACTGCGAGGGATTGTGCGCGGGAGTGGAACGCATCGGCGATCAATTGCTCGAGCACTTTCCCTTTCAACGCGATGACGTGAACGAACTCGATGATGACGTGAGTTTCGGCCGATGAAAGCATTGCGATCCCTTCTCTTTCTACTGCTTATCGGCGCTTCCTCTTGGAGTGTTGCCGCTGATCTGGATCCGTGCTTCCCACCAAAGCCGAATGATCAGAGCCACCTCGTGTTCCAATTCACCAAGTTCCTCAGTGCGGATGAGGCGCAGACCTTGGACAATAAGCTGGTGAGCTTCGCGCGGGAGACCAGTAACCGCATCGCCATCGTCGCGGTGGACACGTTGTGCGGTTATCCGCCCAGTGATTTCGCTTTTCAACTAGGCCAGGCCTGGGGCCTTGGTAAGAAGGGTATAGACAATGGGATATTGATCCTGGTGAAACCGAATGGGTCGGCAGGGGATCGGCATGTCTTCATCGCAGTAGGCTATGGTATGGAAGGAGCCATCCCGGACCTTATCGCGAAGCGCGTGGTGGACGAGGAGATCCTGCCGCGTTTCCAGAACGGTGACTTCTACGGCGGACTGGACAAGGCCACGGATGTGCTAATGGGCATGGCCAAGGGCGAGATCGATGTGAATAGTTATGGCCAGCAGGAACAGCCGGTGCCTTGGCTACCGATCTTGCTGGGTCTTGGATTCTTCATCTTCATCATCGTTTCCAAGGTAGGTAGCGCCAAACGCTATGCACGCACCAACCATTTGGAATTCTGGGCTGCATGGGCCTTGTTGAACGCCGCGAGTAACCGGCACAGTGGCGGTTGGGGCGGCTTCTCCGGTGGCGGCGGATCTGTTGGTGGCGGCGGCGGCTTCGGCGGCTTTGGCGGTGGTGGCTTCGGTGGCGGTGGAGCCGGGGGTAGTTGGTAGCGAATGTCCGGGTACAACAAGTGGATCTTCGGCAGCTTGGGCTTTGCCATGACGGGCACTCCGATCGGCGCGGTCGTGGGCTTTGCCTTGGGCGCTTTGATGGACGGCTCGCAAGGCAAGGCGGCTCTTCCTCCGGGAGGTAGACCACACGCCTCGCAGGGGCCCGCCACATCGAGTGATCTCGCACTCAGCCTTGTGGTGCTCACCGCCGCTGTTATGAAGGCTGATGGCAGACCATCGCAAAGCGAACTAGGCCACGTAAGGAAATTCTTCGCCCAGCAGTTCGGACCGCAGCACAGCGCCGAACTCCTGCGCTTACTGAGGGATGTGCTCAAGCGCGACATCCCATTGCGCGATGTCTGCGAGCAGATCCGCACTCATCTCTCGCATCCCGAGCGCTTGCAGGTGATGCACTACCTCATCGGTCTTGCCCATTCAGATGGCCGCATCCACATCATGGAACGCCAAGTGCTGGAGCGGATCGCAGCGAACATGGGCATCAGCCAGAAGGATCTCGGCTCACTCGATGCGATGTTCCGCGGCCCTTCACCCTCATCGGCATACGCCATCCTTGAAGTGGATCCGAAGGCCAGCGACGAAGAGGTGAAGAAGGCCTATCGCCGCGCTGCGATGAAGCACCATCCGGACCGCGTGGCACACTTGGGTGAAGAGTTCCAGAAGGCCGCTGCCGAGAAGTTCAAGAAGGTGCAACAGGCGTGGGAGCGGATCGAGCGCGAGCGGGGGATCAAGTGAGTCTTTGGTCCAGTAGTCATGAGTCGGCAGCGGCAGTTGGCAGGTGCAGTCGAGAGCGGTCCTCAGCCCTTCGGCGCAAGCGTCCTTGGCGCGGCCACGCCTGATAACCAACAACGGACATCTAGCACTTAGCGCACTGGTCTCCCGACCCGCTTCAGCGGAAGCTCGCGCACGGACTGGATCACTAGGGGTACCTTCTCCACCAGTGTCACGTTCTGGTCCAGGCCCATCGCTTCGCGGTCGGTGAGGGCGAGTCGCTTCAGCGTATAGTAGAGGTCCAGCACGAGGTCGTCGCGTAGATTGAATTCATTCTCCGCTGAGAGGAAGCGCTCGGTGAGCACATAGCAGATATCAGTGTGGAAATCGCCCTTCTTGATGGACTCGTATTTGCTGCGGAAGTTCAGCTCATGGTCCGCATCCAACTCCTCCAGAACGCGGCGGAAGAGCAGGTTCACACGCGGCTGCACGCGGAAGCCGAGGTCGAAGTCGACGCGGATCACCTTGTTGTCGATCATCTCCTTGATGTGGTAGTCCATCGTGTAGGGCTCGTCGGTGTAGTTGACGTGCACGAACCAATAGATCTCCGCACGCTTCACCTTTTTGGCGAGGATACTGTTGATGATCTGCCGTTCCACTTGTTCAGGGCTGTTTGCCTTGGTGAGGTAGACAAGGTGGGTGGCGAACTTGGGGATCTCCAGGTCGTTGCTGAGATCGCGCAGCGCTTGCGCATGGTCCATCAACGGAATGAAGGTGAGGTAGCGGTTGGTGATCTTGCGGGCGCGGTACCAGATGTACATGACCGCCACAAGCCCGATCGCGAAGCCGATGAACCAGATGCGGTGGGTGATCTTCACCACGTTGGCAATGAAGTATGCGGTCTCCACTGTGAAGAAGAGGCCGATCACCGGCAATACGAGCAGCAACGCCCATTTGCGGATGTGATAGAGATAGCCGAACATCAGGGTGGTGGTCATCAACATGGCCACGCAGATGAAGAAGCCGTAGGCCGCTTCCATCAGGCTGCTTTGACGGAAGTAGAACATCACGGCCACGCAGCCGGCCCAGAGCATCCAGTTGACGCTCGGGATGTAGATCTGACCGCGGACCAGCGTGGGGAATTTCACCTTCACCCGTGGCCAGAAGTTGAGCGTCATGGCTTCATTGATGAGCGTGAAAGCGCCACTGATAAGCGCTTGGCTTGCAATGATGGCCGCGAGCGTGGCGATCACAATGCCGAAGAGGAGGAACCAGCTGGGCATCATCTCGAAGAAGGGGTTGCGCCCGAGCAGATGGTCGCCCCCTTTATGCAACAGCCACGCACCTTGGCCCATGTAATTCACCACAAGCGCCGTCTTCACATAGATCCAGCTCGTTTGGATGTTGCGTCGGCCACAATGCCCGAGATCGCTGTAGAGCGCTTCAGCTCCGGTAGTGCAGAGGAAGACCGCTCCCAGCAGCCAGAAGCCGCCAGGGTATTTCGCCAGCAGCTCATATGCATAGTACGGACTGAGGCAGCGCAGCACATGGGGGAAATGGATGATGTGGATCACCCCGAGAACCAGCAGCATGGAGAACCAGACCAGCATGATAGGACCGAAGGCGATGCCCACCACCTTGGTGCCGAAACGCTGGAAGATGAAAATGCCGGAGAGGATCGCGATCACGACCCCCACGGTGAGCGCGTTCCCTGGCTCGATGATGCTGCTCAGTATCGGCAGCCCGCCAAGTCCCTCCACCGCGGATGACACGGTGATGGATGGGGTGATGATACCGTCCACCAGCAAAGTGGCTGCGCCGATGATCGCAGGGATGAAGAGCCACTTGCCGAAGCGGCGCACCAGGGCATAAAGTGAAAAGATGCCTCCCTCCCCGCGGTTGTCCGCCTGAAGGGTGAGCAAGATGTACTTGAAGGTGGTCTGGATGGTCAGCGTCCAAAAGACGCAACTGATGCCTCCGAAAACGAGCTGCTCGGTGATCTCCCGTTCCCCGATGATCGCCTTGAATACGTAAAGCGGCGAGGTGCCGATATCCCCATAGATGATGCCGAGCGTGATCAGCAGGCCGGCCCAAGAGAGGGGATTGTTGTTGGGCTTGAGCATGCGTGGCCGTCAGTACCGGAGAGGATCCGGTGAAATAGGCGGCGAAAGTAGGGCGATGCGGGGAATTGCGCGATCAACTATAATACCTCCAGCATGGACGTCGTGCGTCCAAGGGTGGAGGATCTTAGGTGCGTCTTCGCAAACAACTGGCCTGCGGTTGCAGTGTGATCGCCTTTCACCGATGACCAGCCACCAGCCCCCACAGCAGGCTTCTTCAGCGCATGTCGTTCACTTCCACGCCTGGGTATTTGCTCTTGTCGAAGGTGAAAAGAGCGTCCACCATCTCGGCATTGGGCTTGAAGTTCTTTAGCGTGTAGGTCACCACGTTCCCATCCTTATAGCGCATCTCCACGCGGCGAGGTTCCATCTTGTTCTTGTCCACAGTGAGGATGATGGTGTGGTAGGTCTTCTTCACGGGGTCAAGCGGGAAGAGCTTGATGGTCACCACCTGTACACCGTCCTCCGTGCTTTCTCCCACGTATTGGCTCTTGAAGCCCTTGTCGTAAACATTGAAGAGGTTCGCCGGATCGAGCGTCTCGTCCATGTCCTTGGGGTCATTCATGCTCACTTCGTTCGTCTTTTTGCTGTATGTCCACAGCACGGTACCATCGTTGATCACGATGTTGTCCAGCAGGGCGAGACGGAACTTGCGGCCCTTCACCTTGATGTTGCCTTCCTGCTTCACATCCAACTTGCTGTCGGCGTTGACCAAGCGGCTGGTGAAATCGGCATCGAAGCTGGTGTAGGTCTTGTTCTTAGCGATCAGCTGATCGACTATGGCCTTGCTCTTGGCATCGTCCTGCGAGAAGGAGTGGAGCGCTATGAGGAGGGTGGCGAGAAGGAAGATCGAACGTTTCATGGGAGAGCCGTTGACGGCGGATTTATGGGCGAAGGTAAAGTGGGCGGTTGCAGGCAACTCGCGTGCCACGGCTGTGCTCAAGGCGTGATCAAGCGGCGGATGTGGTCCTTTGGTTTCAGCATCGTACCGCTGCAATCGGGCGCGCCGCAGCGGCAGGCCCATATTTTCTTCAGCCGCGGGGTGTGTCGCACTTCGAAAGAGATGCCGTAATCGTATGTCAGTTCCTCGCCTTTGCGCACATCCCGCATGGTCTCAATGAAAACGCGGTCCTTGCGGCGGTCCTTCAGGTCCTCATAGAGGTAGGGGATGCAATTCGGTGCGCAGCTGTGGTTGAACCAGCGGGCGTCGTTTCCCTCCACGTTGGCATCGATGATCCAATCGTCGTTGAGTGCGAAGAGGAAAGTGTGGCCGGTCTCCATCTCATGCGGGTAGAGTTGGTCCGCGTGTTCGGTCGTGATCAGTCGGCCGGTGTACTCGATCAGCTCGGTGCCCGTGGGCAGGTCTTTCGCAGCGAACACACCGTTGCCATGGACGGATGAGCGCCGAACAGTGATCAGTTCCGACATCGCTCAGGCGTGAACGGCGCTGCGCTTTTTCGCTTTTGTCTTCGGAGCCTTCAACATGCTGCCGCTGCAGTTGGGTGCACCGCATCGGCATGCCCAAAGCGTCCGCTCTTCATCGGTGATCGGCTCTGCGATCCGGATGTCATAGTCGTAAGTGAGTTCCTCGCCGATGGAAATGTCGCGCATCGCTTCGATCACCACTTTATCCTTGCGCGGATCACCGCTGGCGTGTTCGATCACGTAGGCCTTGCAATTGGGTGCGCAGCCGTGATTGAGCCAGCGCGCCACGTTGCCGTTGATGTTGGCATCGATCACGTAGGTGTTATTCAAGATAAAGAGGAAGGTGTGGCCGGTGTCCTGCCCGCCGTATTCCTCATCCACTTCCTCGTGCGTTCGAAGCTTACCCTTGTATTCCACCACCTCCTCTCCGGCGGCGATGTTGGCGGTGGCGAACACGCCTTGGCCATGGATCTTGGAGTTGCGCTGAGCGATCTTGCTGGACATGTGCTTTGGGAAACGGAGCGCGAAGCTATCGTTCCGTTTGCGATCGATATCAAGCGAATTCCGGAAGGCCCGTGATCACTGCTATTCCGCAGGCAGCGCCGAGGTGCTATGCAGTGCACCGAGAACGTATCGGTGCTTCAAGGAATACACAGCGCCGGTGAGCGGGTCGACGATCAACATGCCAATCGCCCCTCCGATGAGCAGGTTCCCCCAGTACCAGCCGCTGATGTTGGAGCGCAGCTTTTGAGTGAATGGTTCGTGGTCGTCAGCAGTGATATGCACCGTATAGATCCCTCGCTTGAAATAACTCTGTGACGACTTCAATTGCACCATGACGGGTGTGTGGCCTTTGAAGACGACAGCGCTGTCACGATCGAGCACAGTCAATTTTGCGCCGCTGGGGTCACTGCGAATGGGCACCGTGTAACGCAATGCGGAAAAGATCGAGGCGCAGGAAGTGAATAGGCTTGCCAAGCAGAATAGACCTATGCCATGAAGAATGGTACGAACGCGATGGGACATGAACGAATGTAGCCCGCTCAGAAATACAGCGAGCACACAATGATCGCGGTGATCACGCAGACCAGATCCACCAGCAGCATGATGCCGAGCGTGTAGCGGCTGTCCTTCACATTCACCGAACCGAAGTAGAGTGCGATCACAAAGAAGGTCGTCTCCGCGGCACCTTGCAGCACGGATGAAAGTTGGCCGGTGAGACTGTCCGCGCCGTAGGTCTTCATGGCATCGAGCATGAAGCCGCGCGAGCCACCTGCGCTGAAGGGCCGCATCAAGGCCACCGGGATCGCATCGATGATCTCGCGGTCCACATGGAACACCGAGAGCAGCTTGGAGAAGCCATCCATCACGATGGACATCAAGCCGCTGTTGCGGAAAATGCTCAGTGCGACGAGCATCGCGATCATGTAAGGCAACACGCGCAGGCCGGTGGTGAAGCCGTCCTTGGATCCGTGGATAAAGGAGTCGAACATGTTCGTGCCCTTCGCCCTGAAGAAGCGCTCGTGCGCAAAGGCGTACCCTACGATCAGCAGGATGATCGCCAGCAGCATGCCGTTGCCGAGGTTGTCCGTAAAGTGGAATTTCGCCGCGCCCGCAAGGCCACTGATATAGGCCATCAAGCCACCGATGGCACCGCTGACGCCGAGCACGAAGAGCATCACCGGCAGGTTGAATAGGTTGATGCGCTGGCGGATGCTCACGAAAAGCAATGCGGCCAACGTGCCCACGAAGCTGGTCACGATGCAGGGGATCATGATGTCCGCGGGGTTCGCCGCGCCCATCGCAGCGCGGTAGCCGATGATGGAAGTGGGCAGCAATGTGAGGCCTGCGGCGTGCAGGCAGAGGAACATGATCTGGCTGTTCGTCGCGCGGTCCTTGTTCGGATTGCTTTCCTGCATGCTTTCCATCGCCTTCAGGCCGAAAGGCGTGGCGGCGTTGTCGAGGCCGAGGAAGTTCGCGGCGAAATTCAAGGTCATGTAGCCATAGGCCGGATGGTCATGCGGCAGGTCGGGGAAGATGCGGCGGAAGACGGGGGAGAGGAAGCGCGCGAGTTTCTCCATGGCGCGCGAATCCACCAGCAGGTTCATCAGCCCGCAGAAGAAGGTGAGGTAGCCGATCAGCGGAAGCCAGAGGTTCATCACCGTGCTTTTGCACGTTTCGAATAGCCCGTCGGCAGCCTGCGTTCCACGCTCGTAACGGATCAGACCACCATGGCCTAGGACGATCAAGGTGTCGCCCTGTATCACGCCCTTCTCGCCCGCTGCGCGCAGTTCGCCCATCAGCACGGCATCATGTAGGTCCACGCTGTCGCGTTCCGCGATGGTGACCGGGTCTCCTTGTGCGCCATTCACCATGGTACTGAGGCTATGCTGACGACCGGTGGCTAGCATTACCAACGCATAGCCGATGCTGAGGATGAAGAGGAAGGTCCAAAACCGACTGAGGGCCATGCGCGCGCTGTTGCGGGCAAAGTAGCGGCATGGATCGGCCGCGTGGAAGACAGGCTCCTATCGGTGGTGAACAACGCGATGTGAAGGACGAAGGAACTAGGCCTACTCCTCGTCGAGCGTGAAGCTCACGTGGCCGCTCTCAACATCGTACAGGCAGCCGATTATCTTGATCTCGCCCGCACGTTCCATTTCAGCGAGGATCGGGCTCTGCTTGCGGACCTGCCGCACCGTGAGGTCCACGTTGATCTTCGTCACGTTACGTACGTAGTTCTCGTTGGCGCCGTTGCGGTTCTCGGTGGTCTCGGTCTCCTGCGCGATAGCGGGTGCCACCTTCCGCAACATGGCGGTGACGTGCCCCAGTTCCACGTTGTTGCAAGCTCCGGTGATGGCGCCGCACCGAGTGTGGCCCAGCACGACGATCAGCTTGGATCCTGAAAGTTTGCAGGCGTATTCCATGCTTCCGAGGATGTCATCGTTGAGGATGTTTCCCGCGACACGTATGCTGAAGATGTCGCCGAGACCTTGGTCGAAGATCAATTCCGCGCTGGTGCGCGAGTCGATGCAACTAAGTATCGCTGCAAAGGGGAACTGCCCATCGGAGGTCGCGTTCACTTGCTCGAGCAGATCGCGGTGGGCCTGCATGTTCTGCATGAAACGGAGGTTCCCCTGCTGTAAGATCTCCAAGGCCAGTTCAGGGGTGAGTTCGTTCTGGGTAGCCTGTGTGTGGGTTCGCATGTCTTTCTCACTAGGGGTGCCTCCGGAGAGATCGGTCATGTTGGTGGGGTTCTCCCTTGAAAGCAGGGGCAATTTAGTAAAGCTATAGCGTGATGTCGATCGGTCAACGACGCGGTCGTTCGCGCGGCGCGCGACCCGGCGCAGGACCATAGGTCTTCGGCTGTTGCTTGGTCGCGAACCACAGCGTGTGGCGCGTACCCTTCGATCCGGTAGCGGGCACTTGGACCTCCTCCACCTTGAATCCGCTCATGCCCAAGCGTCGTGAAAAGGGCTTGTCCGGATGCGTGGACCAAATGGCCAGAACGCCTTTGGAGCGCAGCGAGGCATGGATAGCGGCAAGGCCATTCATCGTGTAGATCTTCCGGTTGCCCGCCTGGGTCAAACCTTCCGGCCCGTTGTCCACGTCGAGGAGGATCGTGTCGTAGGCCTCTTTGCGCTCGCGGATGATCGCCGCCACATCACCCTGACGAACCAATGCGCGCGGATCCTTCATCGGGTTTTCGGCCTTCTCGCCAAGCGGTCCTTTGTTCCATTCGATCACCTCCGGCACCAGCTCCGCCACCACAACCTGCGACTTCGGTCCGGTATGCTTCAACGCCGCGCGCAGCGTGAAGCCCATGCCAAGTCCACCGACGAGCACGCGGGCCGTAAGCGGTGATGGCAGCCGCTTCAATGCCATCTCTGCCAGCAGCTCCTCGCTGCCGTGCACCGCGCTGTTCATCAGGTCTCCATCGATGCCCACCACTTCGATCGCATAGTCCTCCCCACGCTTGTAGAAGCGGAGTGTGCCACCGTTGCCGGGTATCGCTGCCGTGCCCAGCAGATCGTTCGAGCGCATCTTCATGGGCGCAAGGTCGGGGAAAAGTGGGATCAGCCCTCTGCACCAGCGCGTGCACCCTGCGCCATCTGGGTGCTGTGGCACACACCTTAAGATTCTTCGTACAGTAGGCGTTCCTAGGATGCCGAAAGAGGCATCGTCTTCATCTTATCCGGGGGATATAAAGTAATGCTTGCATATCAGTTAAGTAATACTATATTTGCGCCCGAATTTTAAAAGGCATAGGTCACAATGAGCACGCATATCCACCTCCGGCCGGATCCCGCTTTGGTCCTGAAAGATCCGGAATCAACGGAGTTGGGCCGTTCCATCCTGACCCATGGATTGGAGCTGATGAATGAGCTCGGACTGGAGGCGTTCACTTTCAAGAAACTGGCCACGCACATGGGCTCGACGGAGGTGAGCCTGTACAAGTACTTCCAGAACAAGCACCGGCTACTTCAATATTTTTTTCAGCTCTATTGGCTGTGGCTCAGGCAGCTCTGCGGCCGCCATGCGGAGCGTGCGAAGAACCCGGAAGAAGCGCTGGAATTGGTGGTCTATGCGATCTGTGGTGTGTGGCCGTTCGATATGCCGGAGCTGCAGCTCGACCCTGAAGGGCTGCGGACCTTGGTGATCGACGAAGGCATGAAGAGCTACCTCCACAAGAGAGTTGACGAGGACAATGCAATGCGCCTTTTCCTGCCCTACAAGGCCTTGAGCGCTTTCGTGGCGGAACTGCTGGTGGCCTGCCGCAAGGATGTGCCCATGCCGCGCTCCTTCGCCACCACTGTCATCGAGATGGCCCATTCGCTACCCTTCGCCATGGAGCATTTGCCCTCGCTCACCGAACTCAGCAAGCGGAAGGAACTGCAGCCGATGGCTGAGTACCTATTCCACCGCACCATCACCTACCTGCAACACTCAAAACCCCCAAAGAAGAAATGAAGCACACCATCACCGTCGCACAGGGCGATGGCATTGGCCCGGAGATCACCGCCGCCGTGCTGCGCATCCTCGATGCCGCACAATGTGGCCTCTCCTATGATCGCATCGATATCGGTGAGAAGGTCTACCTCAGCGGTAATAGCAGTGGGATCCCTCCGGAAGCTTGGGATGTATTGCGCCGTAACCCTATTTTCCTCAAGGGACCGATCACTACGCCTCAGGGTGGCGGGTACAAGAGTCTCAACGTCACCATCCGAAAGACCTTGGGACTTTATGCGAATGTTCGTCCCTGTCGCAGCTTCCATCCTTATGTGCATACCCAGCACCCTGGAATGGACGTGGTGGTGGTGCGCGAGAATGAGGAGGACCTTTATGCAGGCATCGAACATCGGCAATCGGTGGATGTATACCAGTGCTTGAAGCTGGTGAGCATTCCCGGCACGGAGAAGATCGTGCGCTATGCTTTCGAGTATGCCCGGAGGAACGGGCGAAAGAAGGTGACCTGCCTCGTGAAGGACAACATCATGAAATTGACGGATGGCTTGTTCGCTGATGTCTTCCGACGCATCGGTAGCGAATATCCGGACATCAAACAGGAGACACAGATCATCGACATCGGGACGGCGCGCATGGCCACACATCCCGAACGGTACGATGTTGTGGTGACACTCAACCTCTACGGTGATATCATCAGCGACGTCACGGCTGAACTTACGGGCAGCGTGGGCATGGCCGGAAGCGCCAACATCGGCGAACATATCAGCATGTTCGAGGCCATTCATGGTAGTGCTCCGGACATCGCGGGAAAGGACATTGCCAATCCTGCCGCCATGCTCAACGCAGCATGCATGATGCTGACCCATCTGGGCATGCCGGAAAAGGCTGAGCTCATTCAGAACGCATGGCTCTGCACCTTGGAGGACGGTCTGCATCCTGCGGATATTTACAGGGAAGGGGTCTCAGTGAAACGCCTGGGCACTCATGCTTTTGCCGATGCCGTTATCGAGCGTTTGGGCCGCAGCCCAGCCACGCTTAGACCTACTCAAGCGAAAGGAGGTGCCTTACCACCTTATACCTATCAGCGCCCCGTGGTGAAGCGGGAACTCTGCGGCACCGATGTCTTCGTCTTCGATCCGGAATGCACGCCGGATGGTCTGGCCGCGCAGCTCAAGCAAGCGTCGCATGGCATGTTGAAGTTGAAGATGATCACCAATAGAGGTGTCAAGGTCTGGCCGCAAGGTTTTCCGGAAACCTTCTGGACCGACCACTGGCGCTGCCGATTTGTTGGACCCGATGTGGTGATCGCGGATGGCAAGGCCACTTATAAGGCCATTGGTCAACGGCAACTTGTGCAGATGCTGCACCTGCTCACCGAGGCCGGGATCGACGTCATCAAAACGGAGAATCTGTATCTCTTCGACGGCGAACGCGGGTTCTCTTTGGGCCAGGGCGAATAGGTGGCGGCGCTTAGAGTCTGTTCAGGATCTCTTCGAACGCGGCCCCCGGCCTCCCACGGCAAGTCGGGGCGAAGACGCTTTTCCGCCCATACTTCGCCGGAAAATGATCCCGTAGACACCGCTACGCGATGATCTTCCGGCTTCGCCTGAACGAAAAATAGACTCGCGGTCCATCGCCCAAGAGATCCTGAACAGGCTCTTAGAAAGGAGGTTTGATCCCACACGACGCGCGCTGGACTCAGCCTTGCGCTGAGATGCCGAGCAGCTGGTTCACCGTGCGCCAGTTGCGCGTGGTGGCTCCAACCTTCAGCTTCTTCTCGAAGAAGGTGTTGTTCAGTTTCGTGTGCCCATAGTCTACCGGGCAATGGAGATAGACCACGTTGCCATCCACGCTGAAGCGGTCCGTATCGTAGTTCCCTTCGGCGATGGCGGCCACGTCGGCTGCTTTCGGTGCGCTATCCAGAAAGGTCACGTGTAGCTTGGCGAGGTCGATGCCTTTCTCCTTGGTGAACGGATTCTTCGCGATGATGTCGTTCAATTTTTTCGCGGTGAGCACTTGTGTCGGGACGTCAAGATCGAATTGCTTTTCAATGCCTGCGGCGATGCGTTGCGCCAAAACATTGGGCTTGTCAGGATGTTCCAACACCGCATTTCCACTTTGCACGTAGGTGCGCACATCGGTGCAGCCGAGCTTGGTCAAGAGTTGCTTCAGGCCCGCCATGGGCAACTTGCGTTTGCCGCCCACATTAATGCCGCGCAAGAGGACGATATGCGTTGCCATCCCCGGCTACTTGCAATTCACCTCCGGGATGGGTTCGCCATAGGAGACCTGCGACTTGTCCTTGAACAGGTATACACCTGCGGACTCCTCCATTTCTCCGGTCGCAACACGCAATGACCTGTCCTCTATTTTGAAAAGCACTTCCATCTTTTGCGTTTTCCCTTCCGCAGTGTAAGTATAGACCGCAGTGACCAGACTGTCCTCGAAGGAACCTTGGAAGTAGCCTTTCATCCGGTCCTTTTCCTGCGGAAGCCAATTGTACTCGCCGTTGGCCAACTCGCCGAGGAGGTCCAACTTGATGTAGAGTGAATCCACAGGACCGGGCAGTGTGTCGCCGTCTTCGATTCGCGCTGTTCCTCGCGTGACCTGCAAGTAGCAATGCGAGTCCATTACCGGCTCTCCCTTGGCGCTGGTGTCGATGCTGTAGCGGCTCTTCTGCTCGGAATGGCCGCACGCAGTGATCAGTAGCAAGGCCGCGGTAGGAACGAGCCAGCGGATCATGGTCAGGAAGCGAACGCCGGTGCCTCGACCAGGTCCTTGCTGCCGGGTGTATAGGCGTAGAAACCTTCGCCGCTCTTCACGCCGAGCTTGCCGGCCGTTACCATCTGCACCAGCAAAGGACAGGGCGCATACTTCGGTTGGCCGAAGCCGTCATGCAGCACGCGCATGATCGCGAGGCACGTATCCAATCCGATGAAGTCAGCCAGTTGCAGCGGGCCCATCGGATGCGCCATGCCGAGCTTCATCACCGTGTCGATCTCCATCACGCCACCCACGCCTTGGAAGAGTGTTTCGATGGCCTCGTTGATCATGGGCATCAGGATGCGGTTCGCCACGAAGCCGGAATAGTCGCGCACTTCCACGGGCACTTTACCGATAGCGCGGCTCAACTCCATCACGGTCTTCGTCACTGCATCACTGGTGTCGTAGCCGCGGATCACTTCCACGAGCTTCATCACCGGAACGGGGTTCATGAAGTGCATGCCGATCACTTGCGCAGGTCTTCCTGTTACGGCGGCGATCTTGGTGATGCTGATGCTGCTGGTGTTGGTGGCAAGGATGCAGCCCTTCGGCGCGTGTTCGTCGATGCCCTTGAAGATCTTCATCTTCAGGTCCACGTTCTCGGTGGCCGCCTCCACTACGAGCTCGGCGTTCTTCACACCCGCTGCAGTGTCCGTGCTGGTGCTGATGTGTTTCAGCGCGACTTCCTTGTCAGCCTCGGACAGTTTGCCTTTCTCCACTTGGCGACCCATGTTCTTGCCAATGGTGGCCAAGGCCTTTTCGAGGTTGTCCTGCTTGATATCGATGAGGACCACATCATGGCCGCTGTGGGCGAAGACGTGTGCGATGCCATTGCCCATTTGGCCCGCGCCGATGACGGAAATTTTCATGTGGCGAATGTAGGCTTAGACGATCGGATCTCGCCAGAACGCGACGGTTGCGGGCCGACGATCGTCGACCCTTACTTGCCGTCGCCTTTGAGTATGATCAGCACGGTGTACCCGAGGATCTTTAGGTCCACTGCGAGACTCATGTTCTCGATATAGAGGATGTCGTACTTCAAGCGGCGCACCATCTGATCGACGTTCTCGGCATAACCGAACTTCACTTGGCCCCAACTGGTGAGGCCCGGTCGCACCTTGTGCAAGTGGCGGTAGTGTGGCGCCACCTTCACGATCTCGTCAATGAAATACTGGCGCTCGGGTCGCGGTCCCACGAGGCTCATCTCGCCTTTCAGCACGTTCCAGAACTGCGGTAGTTCGTCCATGCGCGTGCGGCGAAGGAACCGTCCGATATGGGTGATACGCGGGTCTGAAGTGCTGCTGAGTTGAGGCCCTTGACGCTCCGCATCGGCAACCATGCTTCGGAATTTGATGATGTTGAATGGCCGACGTGCCAACCCGATACGTTCTTGGCGGAAGAAGATCGCACCCGGCGAACTGAGCTTCACCAGTAATGCGATGATGAGCATGAAGGGAAAGAGCAGCACCAAGGCCAGTATGCTGAACGCGATATCGAACGCACGCTTCATAGCGAACTGCCAAGCGGGCATGATCTGCGGGTTCACCTCGATCAATGGAGCGCCGAAGATGCTCGTCATCTTCACACTGCCCGCAAGGATGTCGTACATGTCCGGAATGATCTTGATGCGCGCAGAAGTGCCGTCCAGCTCGTTGAGGATACGGCTGATATGCGCGTGCTCGCTGCTTTCCACCGCGATGATCACCTCCTCCACGGCATGCTCCGGGATCAACCGGCGCAGCTCGTCCCATTTGCCCAAGCGCGGCAGCCCTGAATCCGCCAGATGTTGGTCGCCACCGTTCACGTTCACAAAACCGACGAAGCGGTTGCCGGGCGAATTGGGCAGGCCCTCGATCTCCTGGTGGATCGCGATCGCGCGTTCGTTCCCGCCAACGAGCAGGGTGTTAAAGCAGATACGTCGGTCATGCACCCGGCTTACCGTGCGGCTGGTGAGCAGGAAGCGCAGGAAAAAGAGGATACAGAAATTCAGCAGGAAGAGCGTACTGAACGAGCGGTAGTAGTAGCGCGGACCAGCGATGGTGTCGTCCAGCAGTAAAGCGAAGAAGATCACCATTGAACCGATGAAGGCGATCAGCAGCGTCTGCTCCAATTCTTTGCTACGGAACCGGCGGAAGATGTCCGCGTAGCCGCCGATGATCACGAATAGCAGCACCCAGAAGGAGGGGATGACAAACAGGCCCCACCAGTAATTCGCATCCAAATTCACCGGCACGGCGTGACCGAACTTGATCGGTTCCAGGTAGATCTTGCGGAAGAGATAGAACAACGTCCAAGCCAGCGCCGAACCGAGCAGGTCCGACACCACATAGAGGGCTACCTGATAGCGTTTCTTAGGGTTCAAGATCGGACGAGCTTGATGTTGTCCACCTGTATTTCGCCGGTGGTCGCGCCATTCTCCAGCTTGGCTTGGAAATAGAAACGTTTGTCCTCCGCTCCCGGCACATTCCACGGTGTGGCCAGGTCGATGTAGATCTTATTCCACGGTAGCACGCCACCGCTGATCCCCGTGGCCAAGGCATAGGCGTAGGCCACTTGGTGCTGCACGCCCAGATACATGTACCGTACACCCACCTCGATGCGCGTATCGCTGCGGTAGTCCATCTCCAAGAATGCTGTTGGGCCCGTTACATAAAAGGGGTCGCCGCTGCTGACGCCGGTGTACAGCGAGTGGTCGCTATCCAATGAGATAAGTCCATTATGCGAGCCTTGGCCGACAAGGGTGGAATCCGAAGGCACCAGCACCAAGGAGGCTGTGCAGGACGTCGTGTCGAAACGATTGCCGGTCTCAAAGTCAGCCAGCCAGAAATAGGCATTGTCATAGTAGTGGACCACAGGGGTGATGTCCAAGGTCTGCTCGGGCACTAGGTTCACCGTTTGCTGCCAGGTCTGGTAGAACGGATATTGGATCCGGTCGTTGGCACCTCCGTTGGCTCGCACGCCGGAGATCACCTTCAGCGTGGCCGTGCCGGCACCGATCAGAGGCACGGTACGGCCGCTCTCCCAAACGCCAACGGGCTCGTCGTTCAGGTAGACCCACATGTCGGTGATCTTCGAGGAGACCAAATGGCCACTGGCATCCTGCACCACGGGGATGTTCAATTTCACATATGCCGGAATGGCCCCGTCCTTTTTACAGGCGGAAAGTAACAGAATGCACAGGCTCGCGAACGCGATGGGTCGGGTCATGATCTTCCGGTCGGATAACGCTGGGTAGGGTGGATCAGTATGGTGCTACGCGCGGTCTGCTTCCATGGCGGCCAGCACACGGTGCGCCACTTCCAGCGCGGCGAGACCATCGCTCGCGGGTACCTCGGGTTCACGGTCGTTGAGGATCGCCTCGGCGAAGGAGCTCAGTTCATCTCGGATCGCATTGGTAGCGGGGATCTCGGGCTTGTCGAAGGCGATCTCACGAATGCCCTTTCCGGGGCCCAGATCCATCGTCACAGCGAAGGGGTCGGGTTTGTCCACGGTGCGCATCCGTAGGATCTCGGTCTCCTTCTTCAGCATGTCCACCGCGATGTAGGCGTCCTTCTGGAAGAATCGGCTCTTGCGCATCTTCTTCATGCTGAAGCGGCTGGCGGTGAGGTTGGCCACGCAGCCGTTCTCGAATTCGATCCGCGCGTTGCAGATGTCCGGGGTATCGCTCACCACCGAAACACCACTGGCATGAATGGCCTTCACCGGCGACCCGGTCACATGCAGAATGATGTCCAGATCATGGATCATCAGGTCCAGCACCACGCTGACGTCGGTGCCGCGGGGATCGAACTGGGCCAAGCGATGCGTCTCGATGAACATCGGGTCCTTCAACGCGCTCTTCGCAGCGAGGAATGCGGGGTTGAAGCGCTCCACATGGCCCACTTGCACCTTCAGGCGGGTGCGCTTGGCAGTGTCCACCAGTTGGCGGGCTTCCTCCAAGGTGTGGGCGATGGGCTTCTCGATGAAGACGTGCTTGCCTGCGTTCAGGGCCTGCATGGCGCAGGGGTGGTGGGCCAAGGTCGGCGTCACCACGTCGATCACATCCGCCGCGGAGATGAGCTCTTCCAAGCTGCCCATGGGCGCAATGCCGAATTCTGCTTGCAGCGCCTTGCACTTTTCCGTGTCCGGGTCGAAGAAGCCGACCAGTTCGAAGGCGGGGATCTCCCGGAGTTGTTGGACGTGGATGCGGCCCAAGTGGCCGGCCCCGAGTACGCCGATGCGAAGTTTGCTTTCCATGAAGGCGCGCAAAAGTAGCCTACGTGCCGGATGGCCGGTCGTATGGGACTTAGTGGTGGAAGCTACCCCGCCCTGCGGGCGCGGCACCTCTATTGTTTTTTACCACGGATGGACACGGATAAACACGGATGACCGGTTACGCGCGTTTCAGGTCTGTGCGGGTTTTACCCGACGTCATTGCTTTGGCCCCAAATGCGGGACTCGCAATTACGCTTTTACGCGCGGCCATGAGCATACTTCCGCGAACTCTTTGATCCGTGTCCATCCATGTGGATCCGTGGTTCCTTAAAAGACGGGTCAAGTTCCATGGAAGAAGAAAGGCCCCGACGATCTGCCGGGGCCTTTGCCTATTTGAAGTCCGTCTTCATCCGGTTGTCATCCGGGTGCCGGTCGAAGAAGAGGTGGTCCGGGTCGATGGTGACCGCTGAGGGCTTTTGCGCCACATGGAAGGTGAACATATTCTCTCCAGTGTGCAACAGCACGCGTTTCTGTAACAGCGGCACATCGTTCAGCGCCTTGTCCTTTCCGAAGCTCGGCCAGCGCTCCACGGCGATGTCCATCCAATCGTTCATATCCACGTTCGTCCCCTTGCCCAAAGAGTCCGCGTGTTCCTTCTCCGCGGTCATCTTCATGGTAACGGTCCAACTGCTGTCGGGGTCCATCTTCGCCTTCGACTCGATCATCTTGTTGTCGTAAAGCGTGATGTACTTGATGTCATCCTCGAGCAAATAGTTCAGACTATCAGGCGTCACTTTCTTTACCGCGCGGTACCATTCCAGCGAGGTGGGCCAAGGCGGTTCGGCATAGCCGAAGTCTGTCACGAGCGACTTGAAGGCCTTGTTCAAGGTATCCTCCCCGAGGAAGGAGCGGAGGTTGTATAGCATCACGCTTGCCTTGTTGTAGTGGATGTAGCCTTGATTCTCCACGGTGAGCAGCGGCGTTTCCCCGAGCGCCTCGGAGCCACGCGCATTCTGGTACTTATCGCCCTCGTACTTCAGGAATTTCCGCATGTGGTCCTTGCCGTATTCCTTCTCCATCACCATCAGCGCGGAGTATTGCGCCATGCTCTCGCTCAGCAACGTCGCGCCCTGCATATTCGCTCCAACCACTTGGTGTGCCCACCACTGGTGCCCGGTCTCGTGCGCCACCACATAGAACACCATGTCGATGTCGTCCTTCGCGGTGAGGTCGGTGATGAAACCGATGCTTTCCGAATAGGGCATCGTTCCGGGGAAGGCCTGCGCGAAGGATTGGTAGCGTGGGAATTCTACAATGCGTGCCTCCTTCTGCCGATAGGGACCAAAGTTCGCGGTGTAGTAGTCCAGCGATTTGTGCAGCGAGTTCAGCATGCGCGGCACGTTCACGCCGTGCTCCTTCTGGTAGTACACCTCCAGCGCCACGTCAGGCTCCTTGCCTTTGGGGTCCTTCCAAGTCTCCTTCGCCACTTCGTAGCGCGCGCTCAGGAAAGAGTAGAAGTTGAGTGCCTTATAGTCCAGTTCGTAGTGGAACCAGCGCTTGCCGCCGGCGGTCCATTCTTTCTTCAAGGTGCCGGGAGCCACGGCAGTCTGGTCCAACGAGGTGCCGATGGTGGTGCGCACATTCACCCAGTCGCTGTAGCGCATGATGTAGTTGTCCATGCGCTTGGCTGGATCGTCGCTCAGCTTCGGCATGCGCTCGTTCGGTGGCAGCTTGTGCTTCCGGCGTTTCTCGCGGTCGTGCAGTTCCCCGCCTGCATCATAACCGATGGAGGGGATGAGGTCCATATTGTTGAAGAAACTGCCGTTGTCCACGATGGAAGTGAACTCCACCTCGTTCGGGATCCCTTTCTCCTGCCAGCTGCCCGTGCAGGTGAACTTGATCGTCTCTCCAGGCTGAAGCGGTGTGGAAAGGCGGTACATCCGCTGGTCGAGCGCACTGTCATTCAGTACCTGCTCGGCGCCGGGGATGTCCAGCTTCACGTGCATGCGGTGGGGTACGTTGAAGTAGAGCGTGTCGATGGCCGACTCGTCCTTGTTCTTCAGCATGATCCCCGCGGAATAGACGATGGAACGCGTCGCGGGATCGAGGTTGATGAAGTAGGACACATCCGTATAGTGCGGCTGTGGCATGTTCTCATACTTCTTGTAGTCCTTCTCGTAGCGCACCTGCAGATCGTCCTGTTGGTCGCTGGTGGTGTACGTGTTCAGCACCTTGGTGTTGTAGTAGCCGAAGCCGGCCATCACCAGCCAAGCGCCACCAATTGCCGCTGCCACCGGCCACGAGCCTTTCATTCGGCCCATCGCATTGTGGAAGCGCCAGCGCCATGCGGTATCGTTGCCCCGCACCACAAAAAGATAGGACTTGTAGATCAGCAAGCTCGCGAAGAGCAGCCAGTAGGACTTGAAGAAGAGCCAGCCCTTGAGGAAGGGACCAAAGCCGTTCATATCCGAGTACGTGAGCCCCGAAGAGCCGTTGAGCTGCACGAGGTTCGATCCGATATCCAGCGCACTCCAGCCGAAGAGATTCAGCACGAAGAGGATGATGAACACGAAGTAGCCGAGGTACTTGTTGTTCACCAGTACATGCACCAGCATCGCTAAGGCCGCCCAGCAGGCGAAGTTCACGACACCGGGCAGAATGAAGTACGTGAGGTAGACCCCGGGTTGCAGGCGGGTATAGCCGTGCAACAGCTGGGTGGTCATTCCCGCCAGTGAGGCGAAAAGATAGACGACGACGAGGATGCCGATCAGCGCGGCCAGTTTGGCGAGCAGGCTGGTGCGCGTGGCCATGGGCAGCGCGTTGATAATGCCGTCCATCTTCGGGTCGCGCTCCTTCCAGCTCAGCTGGCCCGCATAGAAGGTCACGATGATCATCACATAGATCATCAGGTTGCCGCGCATCAGGTCCACCACATTGTAGGTCACCGGGTAGGTGGTGTTACCGTACATGCTGGTAACGAAGTAGAGCGAGGTGAAGAGCTGTACAAGCCCAAGCGTCATAATGATGATGAAGGGCGTGCTCTTCAGCATGCCAAGGAAATCGTTCCGGAAGAGCGTGAAGAATTGCAGGCGCGCCGCTGCGCTATCGTGGTGCAGTCGCACTTTCGGCAGGGCGATAGGGGCGATGCGCACAGGATCGGCCTCGTCGGCTTGGAGCGGCTTGGCTTTCTGTGCGCGTTCGGTGAAGCGGAAGCGGAAGTAGCCGAAGAGGAAGATGACGAAGGCCACGCCGATCCAAATGAGGCGGTTCCACAGCAGCACGCCGTCCAAGGGCAGCAGGTGCGTGTTCTTATCGCTCACGGACCAGTACTTGGTGATCAGGTCCACGGCCTCCCCGCCGAAAGGATCCACCAGCGCGCCTATTGTGCGGTTCTCAATGTCGCTCATGAAGCTGCCCGAGATGGCGTAGCCCACGAACAGCGCGATGGCCGTGATGAAGGAGGCCATGGTGGAGCGCAGCAGCACCGCCACGGCGAAGATGATGGCCGCTGCGAAGAGCACGTTGGGCAGTGCGATCACGAGGAAGGCCTCGAGATGGGGCAGGATCAGGTTCGGTCCCAAGCGCAAGGGATCCACGCTGGGCCACCAGCTACCGAGCACCATGCCCAGCGAAACACCGAGCAACGGTAACGCCGCGATGAACGTGCTGCCCAAGAACTTGCCCACCAAGTAGCTCCGCTTGGAGACCGGCGTGGAGAAGATGATCTGAGCGGTATCGCTCGTGAAATCGCGGATGGCCGTGCCATTCACGAAGGCCGTCACCATCAGGATGGCGATGAAGGACATCGCACCATAGAACTGGTACACCACAAAGGGCGCGTTCTTGTAGACGTTGCCGATGCCGCCACCGATGGAGACGTTATCCGAGATGATCGCGAAGAAGGGGAGGAGCCCCAGGATCACCAGGAAGATGTACACCATCGGCTGCCTGAGCCAATAGCGCACTTCGAAAAGGAAAAAGCGCCCCGTCATTGTGCAACGGTTTCGGCGTTGCTGCGGTTGATCGCGCCGAAGAAGACATCCTCCAGGCTCGGTTCCGCGGAAGTGAAGCCATCGCCCGGGCGCTCGTCGCTCAGCAGGTGTATCACCGGCTGGCCTGCCACCAGCCTGTTGCTGATGAGTTTGCCCGATGCGGCATAGCCTTCGAGTTCGCTCTTCGCGATGCTCTTCTCCCAGACCTTGCCATGGATGCTGCGCAGCGAATCATCCGGCGGACCGGCGTATAGAAGCTTGCCCTTGTTGATGATCGCCATGTTGCTGCACAGCTCCTTCACGTCCTGCACGATGTGCGTGCTGAGGATCACCACCACGTTCTCGCCGATCTCGGTGAGCAGGTTGTAGAAACGGTTGCGCTCGCCGGGATCGAGACCCGCGGTGGGCTCATCCACAATGATCAGTTTCGGCTCGCCGATCAGCGATTGCGCGATGCCGAAGCGCTGTTTCATACCGCCGCTGAAACCGCTGAGCTTGCGCTTCCGCTGATCCCACAGGTTCACACGATGCAGCAGCGCTTCCACTAATTCCTTGCGTTCGCCTTTCGACGTTACGCCTTTCAGTAAGGCGATATGGTCGAGCATTTCGTAAGCGCTCACCTTCGGGTACACGCCGAATTCCTGCGGCAGGTAGCCGAGCGTTCGGCGCACCGCATCCTTGTCCTTCAACACATCGATATCGCCGAGCCGCACCGTGCCGGCATCCGCTTCCTGCAAGGTGGCAAGGATGCGCATCAGCGTGCTCTTGCCGGCGCCGTTGGGGCCCAGCAGCCCGAACATGCCTTTGGGGATGGTGAGGCTCACGTTGTCCAGCGCCTTCACGCCGTTTCCGTAGGTCTTGCTGAGTCCTTCGATGATGAGGTCCATGGGGGAGGGAATGGTTTTGCGACGGCAAGGTGCGAAAAGCCCGCATGCGGTGGATGTGGATCACACGAGCGGCAGGTATCGCAGTTGTCCGGCAGGATCTTAGGCACGGATCTGCATTGTTGGTGCGGATCTATGATCCGGACCATTAAAACCTACCTTGAGCTCATGAGCCGCAAGTACAAGATCTACGATCAGGCTGACCTGCAATTCATAACCTACGCTGTAGTCGATTGGGTTGACGCACTGTCGAGGCCGGCATACAAGGACATCCTCGTGGAGAGTTTTCGATTCTGTCAGGAAAAGAAGGGATTGCAGCTCTACGCTTGGTGCCTCATGAGCAACCACGTGCATTTGATCGCCAAGGCGGAACCGGGGTTGAAGCTGGAGGATATCATGCGCGACCAAAAGAAGCACACGTCCAAGGCACTGATGAAGGCCATTGCGGATAACGGCAAGGAAAGCAGGCGTGATTGGATGATGAAACACTTCCGGAAGAGCGATGGCTCGTCGCAGTTCTGGCAACACGATCTGCATCCGATCTGGTTGAGGTCTCCGATCGTCATCGAGCGATATCTGAATTACCTCCACATGAATCCGGTGGCTGCGGGACTCGTCATTGAGCCGCAGTATTACGTGTACTCGAGTGCTGGAGCCTATGCTGGACTTCCAACGTTGTTGAAGGTCCTGTTGATCTGAAATGATGTGCACGGATCGCAGATCCGCGCCAACGTCATTTGTTTGGACCTATGCTGTTGGTTCGGATCTGCATTGTTGGTTCGGATCTGTGATCCGGACCAGTATTAACAACAATACCTTGCGCCATGCCCATCCCGGCCCATATGCGCTATACCGGCCACAAAGGCTCCGTCTATGCCTTGAGCCCGGCATTGGAGGCACTCCATTTCCTCAGCGGCAGTGGCGATGGGTCCGTGGTACGCTGGAAATTGGGCGTTGCGGATGGCGTCACGGTAGCACACATCGGCCGAGCGGTCTTCTCGCTTTATCTGGACCGAAAGGAACAACGCCTGTTGATCGGCGATGAGGACGGCGGCCTGCATCTCGTTGACCTTGCGGAACAGCGTGAGTTGCAACTGGAACGCGCCCATGTGAAAGGCATCTTCGCCATCATCGCATTGCCGGGAGATCGCCTAGCCGTCGTAGGTGGCGATGGTGCACTCTCGATCTGGAAGCAAGACCTCGTGAACGGTCATCGCATCTCGCTGCAACGGAAGATCCCGCTCACGGTCGATAAGCTGCGCGGACTTGCCTTGAATGCGGATGGTGATCTGCTGGCCGTGGCCTGCGGCGATGGCACGGTGCGCATCCTCGAAACGATCGACCTCAACGAGCGCTTTACACTTACCGGTCATGAGAAAGGCGCGAACTGCGTGGCTTGGCATCCCACCAAGCCAGTGCTCGTGAGCGGCGGCAAGGACGGCCACATCCGCCTGTGGCGGGCGGATGCGGGGTTCAAGCAACTCCACGCCTTACCGGCGCACAAGGACACCATCTATCAACTCGCCTTCAGCCCCGACGGTGCTTCCTGCGCTTCCGTCAGCCGCGACAAGTCCGCCAAAGTGTGGGACGCCAACACCTTCGACCTGCTGCGCAAATTGGCCCGCGCATCCGGCGGGCACGGCTATTCCGTGAATGCGCTGTTGTGGATGGAGCCACAAATGCTGCTTACGGGCAGTGATGACAAGGCAGTGGTGGAGTGGAGTGCCATTGAATATGCTGGTCCATCCCTCCGTTAGCTCTTATGTAATGAAAAGGCCGCTGCTGTTCATTCTCATCTTCCTCTCGACCCTTTCCATTGCGGTTGGGCAGAATAGTTTCTATGTCAGGCTTTCCGACTCCGCATTGACGTTGACCAAACAAGTTGTTCGTTACGATCCGTCGTATTTTCAGATCGGCTACCCCAATGGGGACGTGCCGTCAGACAGGGGTGTTTGCACTGACGTGGTGATCCGGACTTATCGGAAAATGGGGATCGACCTTCAAAAAGAGGTTCACGAAGACATGACAGCTCACTTTGCACTGTATCCCAAGATCTGGGGTCTTCCCCGACCGGACAAAAACATCGACCACCGACGCGTTCCCAACCTGATGACGTTCTTCACAAGGCACGGGACCGTGAAGCCAATTACGGCAATGGCGAAAGACTATCTGCCGGGCGACATTGTTTGTTGGAACCTTGGTGGTTCGGTCACGCACATTGGGATCGTTTCAAACATCCGGTCGACTGATGGACAACGGTATTTGCTCGTTCACAACATTGGGAATGGGCAGGTTCTTGAGGACTGCTTGTTTGACTTCAAGATCATCGGGCACTACCGCTATGAAAAATAGCGAAGCGATCATCCCTCAAGCCCGCGCTCGCGTGTTTCGCGAGTGCGTTGAACATTGATCCGCCTCTGGCGGTTTGCAGAACAATGTCATCCCTCACGATACCCCCTTCGCAACCTGCATCATTTACCCGAAGTTCAGTTGCTCGGAGTGGAATCTTGTGGGGCATTCAAAAGGCCCCGAACATAGACCAGTGTTGATTCCAAATCCCGGGCATCCAGCGGAATGATCGTGTCCACGTGGCCGTTCTTGAACAGAATGGCGCCACTACCATCGAGCAGGCCCGAACGCTGTAGGTCGTTGTCATAGTCCCAGACAACACGGCCCGGATGTGATTTGAAATCGCTGATGTCGATCTCAGTGCCCCTGGCACTCACCCAGAATAGGACCTTCGGATCATCCAGATGTTTCGCGACGAGCGTAGAGAATTCACGACTGCATGGGATGCAACCTTGTTCCGTGATCACCATCATCGCAAGGAGCGAATCGAGGTCGGCGTCGCTGCGGTGTGCATGGATCAGTTGATCGATACGTTGAGTTGGTACACCGACGGATTGTTCAACAGTATGGCCACAAGCCGCTACGCATATGACAGGAAGGAGGAACAACCTAGTGAGCTTCATGCAGGTCCAAGCGAACGAAGCGGTGTATTCCGCGCATGTCCGCGCGTTGGCCCAATTCCCGGCGCATATAGCTGCCCTTTTTGAGGGCAAGCACGAAGTACGGCTGGTATTTCCCATCCGCGATCTCCCATTCGCGGATGAACTGGAACCGATCGTCATATTCCAGAAATGAATAGGACCGGACCCCTCCCTTTTCGGGGCCAAGTGCTGAATCGTCCAAGGCATGCGTCAGCGCCAACAGGTAGTGATGGGTGGGCTGGTCATATGTAATGGATATTACATAGGCTCCCCTTCTATACCGTACGTCGCCCGAATCTTGGAAATTGGGGACAACGCCATTCTTCATCTGAATGGGCCACACATGCGTTTTCTTCTCCCTTGATCTGATCTTGAACGTGGCAACCTCCCGCATCTGCGTGGGCTCAACGACAACGACCGAGGGGGAATAGATCGAATGCACAAAGATCAAATTGTTCAGGCACTCGTAATCGCCGGCACAAGGCGTCAACGGGTTGTGTGGATTGATCCTGAAGAACAACGAATCGACACCCCAGCTTGGAGCTACATCCTTGTGTCTCAGGTCCACTTTTACCAGAAATGGTGCTCGCGCCCTCCGCTTGTAGAAGTTGTAGACTTCATCGAATGGGTTTTCGGACGGCGGGTCCGGGGCGGCCAATGAACTGGCCAGCAGTGAGACATGCAGGTAGGCACAGCCATCGATCACAAACGTTGAACTCGGTGAGGCCCATACTTCGAATTGGGCACCATCGCTGGCACGTAATGCGGAACGCAGGTCCATTGTTTTGAACACTCTGCCCCGATGATCGATCAGGGCCAGATCGAAGCCATCTGCACTCGTGAGAACAATGGAGTCCATGTCGATGACAGAGATGCCGTCTATCTCCTTCAGACTGTCCGCAGCGGCATTTAACGATACGGAATCGACAAGCGTGCCGTCAGGGGTGAAGCAGAGCAACTTCTTCTTACTGATCGCATCCGCGAAGTAGGCATATTCCCGATTGTCGCGCTTGTTGAAGAAAACGCCTGAACGTCGCACCATCAGGGGAAATCCGGTATTGAAGGTGATGCTATCGGTAGTGGTGATCCGTTGGTCTTCATCCCCTCCTTGGCACCCTGTGCTCAGGAGCTGTGCGAAGGGTAGCACCAGCAAGGATATAGCCAACAATTTGCTCATTCGCGACTCAGTGAGTTGCCACCCCCTTCCGCAACCCCTCTATCGTCGCTTGCGGCACCTTGCTCAGGTCCAGCAGCACGAGCCCGTCCAACGAATCATTGAAGTGCGGGTCGCGGTTGAAGCCGATGATCTTCGCGTTCAGCGAGAGGTAGCGCTTCAGCAGTACGGGCACGGCCGAGCCATTCTCCTCGATGTCCGAGATCACCTGGTCCAGCTTCTTGATGTCCTCGCCGGAGGCTTCCAGCAAGGCGCTGCCGTCCTCCTTGTCCAGGCCGACGTGGAAGCGGTTGCGCGGCTTCACATGCTTGGCCAAGGCCTCATCGTAGTGGTACTTCCGCACGAACTCCGTGATGAGGCGGCGTGAGAACTTGCTGTATCCACCGCTGATGCTCACCGGCCCGATGAGGTAGCGATGGTCCGGATGCGAGGTGATGTGCAGCAGCAGTCCGCGCCAGAGCATGAAGAGCGGCATGCGGTGGCGCTGGTATTCGGGCGTCACGAAGGATCGCCCCAATTCGAAGCTGCTCGCGAGCACGGCGCGCATGGGCCTGCCCAGCTTGAAGAGCGTGTTGAGGTAGAAGCCGCGCTTGCCATAGCGCTCCATGATCACTTTGCCATCGCCCACGCGGTAGGCACCGACGAGCTTGCGCTTCTCGCGGTCCCAGAGGAAGAGGTGATCGTAGTAGTGGTCGAACTCATCGAGGTCGATCGCTTTGTTGGTGCCCTCATCCACTTCGCGAAAGGTGAGTTCGCGCAGGCGCCCGATCTCGCGTAGGATGTTCGGAATGCGCCCGCTGGGTGCGAGGTAGAGCTCGAATTCGCCTTGGGTGTTCAGGCGCAGATCGGTGAGTTTGGAGAGGTCGTCTTCCATCGCCTCCACCGGACCTTGATCAACGATCGACTTCGCTCTGCGTGGGAAGAAGAGCGGTTTGAAATGCTCGCGCCGCACGTTGACGCCGCTGCCGATGGCGTAGGTCTTGGCGCGCAGGTAGCGGGCCAGGTCGTCCATGGAAGTGAACTGCGCGAGTTCCTTTTCAGTGATCGGATTGCCGATACGCATCCGGACGGAACGCCCATGCATTCGCAGCATTTCGCGCGGCAGTTGCAACGTGCGCAGGCTGGGATGCACCATGCCGAGGATCTGGAAGATCACACTGTTGGCACCGTCAAACCACAATGGCACCACCGGAACATTCGCATGCCGGATCAACTTGATCACCGGCGTCTTCCACCGCATATCGGCCACGGCATCCAGCTCGTTGCGGTAGCTGCTCACTTCACCTGCGGGGAATACGCCCAACGCACCGCCGTCCGCCAAATGCTGATGCGCCTGCCGCATGCCCTGGAAACTGCTGCGCGTGCTGAGTTGCTCAAATGGATTCACGCCGATGAAGCGGTCCTTGAGCGGCTCCAACTGCTGTAGCATGAAGTTCGCCATCACCTTCAGGTCCGGACGGCGCTCCCGCAGAACATGCAGCATCGCCAATCCATCGATGGCACCATACGGGTGGTTCGCCACGATGGCCACGCCGCCTTCTTTTGGCACGCGCTCCAGATCAGCCGGGTCCACTTCCAAGCGGAGATCCAGGTGTGCGAAAAGTGCCGCGATGAAATCCTCTCCGGGTGAGACGGCGATCTCATTGTAAAAACGCTCCAGCCGTTTCAACCCGCTCACTTCGGTAAGCACAGTAATGCGCGGGTCGCCCGGCTTCATGTGGCTTGCCTTCGCCAATTCTGCCGGATGCATGAGTTTGCGTTCCTCTGACATCCTGCCAAAAGTAGGTCCTTGTCTCTTCAACAGACCTAATGCGCAGGCATGAACTGCTGGTCACTGAACGGCGGTGATGTGGGAACGATGATCACATTGAAGCCATGGTCCGTGGCCTGATGACAACTGTTGCAGGTTTGAGTGAGCAGCAAGTAGCTCGAGCGGAAAAGGGCGGTGTCCTGCTTCGCGATGGCCGCGTTCACGCTGTCGAGCGCAGGGTCAAGCATACCCATCTGCTTGGTCTCCTTTCGGTCGCTCGCATAGGTCTTGATGTCGTCTATCGATTCCATGATCTCGTGCACCTCGAAGTCGGCCAGCTTCCAATTGGCCTGGGTGCCGGCGAACCAAAGCTTGACATGATGCACTTGGATACCGGACATGAACTCACCGAGGCCGGGGCGATACGCGTGGGCGATCCGGGTTTGAAGACTGTCCACACGCTGCTCCAGTTTCAGGGTGCGTTGATCACTGCTTCCGCAGGAGACCAGACCGCTTATTACCAGAAGGACGCCGATCAATGTGATATGTCCGTGGCTCATTTTTTACACTATTGGCGGTCCATTCACCGGAACCAAAGTTACTTGGAACAGCACGCTTGGTGAACGCGGATCACACGTGCAGGATCCCAATGATCTTCTCGTGCATCACCTCGCCACCAGGATAGTGGCGCGTGTAATCGAGGTTGATCCAGCGGTCGCCTTTCGCATCCGTGTGGTAATAGAGTGCGGCGTGCCCGGCTTCTTTTGGGAAGAGCACGTTGCGGATCAGGTAGGCCGCGTGCTGCATGCTCTGCGCGCCGCCCACGTTCATTTCCGGATAGATATGCCCGGTGGTGCGCACCAGCCGCACATCGCCGCCGATGGCTTTGATGCACGCCGCCATCAATACCGCATGGTCCTCGCAATCACCGGCCAACAGCGGAACGCTCTCGCTGGCTTTCGCGAAGTACTCGCCATCGTAAGGATCGCTCACGTAGACCCAGGAGGAGTTGATCACCTTGAAGATGGAGAACGCCTGCACGAGCGTGAAGTCATCGTCCTCCTCGGCTTCATCCTTGAACCACGTGGTGGCGGCGCGCACCGCGAAGGAGCGCACGACGGGATCGCGGAAGTCGATGGCTGCGCGCACCTCGTCCTCACGTGCGAACGGCTTGAGCTCGTTCACCTTCGGCAAAGCCTTGGTGCTTTCCCCTACTGTCCGGAACATTTGTCCATAGTCGGTATAGAGATCGCGCGGGCCATAGCGTCCAAGCACGCTCGTGATGGTTATCGCTACAAGGCCAAGGATCAGCACACCGAGGACGATGAAACGCGAACGGGTGAAAAGGAAGAGGACCGCGATGAAGACGATCAGGAAAAGGATCGGTCGGTCGAGGCCGATGCCTGCGATGGCCGGCATGGTGATCGGCGGCAGTTGCGCGTAACACCAAATGGACAAGGGCAACGCCACAAGCAGCGCAGTGGAAAGAACGACCAATGCGCGCAAGACCCGCTCGCTGGTGATGCGGTGCGGCTTGTCTTCCGGAGGTGTTGATGACATCAACGCGTCGGCGCGATCATCGTGCCGCAGGCAGCCCCAGCACGTCCAAGCCCTGCTCGAAAGTGACATCCACCGGGATGTTCGCCGCCTTCAACCGGTCCAGATCTTTTTGCAGCTCGGGCTTGATCGATCCATCCTTCGCCATCAATGCGCGCAAGGCGACCAGGTCGCCGTCGCCTTGCAGTTTCAGGATCAAGGCGCTGAGGTCCGTGATGGCCTTGTGCATCTTGTCCTTGTCGACACTATAGGTGCCCGTGGCCGGATCGCGCACCATGGCACCTTCCTCCATGAAGAAGTTGAAGCGGAGCATGTTCGCCCTTCCATGCGCATCGCTGGCACCAAAACGTACTGAGCGGAAAATGCTGGCCATGAAGGTGACGTAGTTGTCCATGATGTCACCGCCGGTGATCTCGCCTTTGTCGCGGAGTTGCTCCACCATGTAGAGGCCAAGGATGTCGGCCTTGCCTTCTTCCAACGCACCGGCCTCGTCCAACAAGGCATCGCGCACGGTGCCCTTTCCATTGATGGTATTCTTGATGCCCAGCCCGTGCGCAACTTCATGGAACATCACGTTCTGGAAGAAGGCGTCGAAGGTTATGTTCTTACGTTGGTCTTCTGCCATCAGCATGTCCGCGACGGGCACCACGATCTTGTCGAACTTGGCCTGCATGGCATTCTTCAGTTGCACGCGGCGCGTCCCCTTCTTCAATTGGATCGCCTCATCATTTGGAAGGTTCACGGCGATGGTCTTTCCACCGGCATTGGCGTCACCCGCATAGAAGATCACATCGTATGCGCCGAGTTGTGAATCGCTTCCGGGCTTTTCCTTCTTATAGGCGTCGGGCACGGGCAGGCCAAGTTGCAAGGCGGGCAGCAACTTGGTGAAATGTTCCAGTCGCGCGCTCCATGCGGTGTCCTTCACCAGCACGTAGGCCTCATGGCATGCCTTGTATCCGTATAGCTGATCCTCGTAGGTCTCGATGGGGCCGATGATGACATCCACGATGTTGTTCCGCATGTCGAGCCAAGCGATGTCGCTCGCATTGTAGTCATCCGTCCTCAAAGCCTTCGCGCGAGCCTGCAAATAATTCTTCTGGCCTGCATCGGTGGCCAGTGCCGCTGCGCTGTCCAGCAGGTTCGCCGCGCGTGTGATCGGTCCCTTGAAATAGATGTGATAGGGGATGGCGGTCAAGTTGCCTTGCGCATCGCGGCGCACCATGGTGTATTGGCTTTTCTTAGCGCTGTCGCCCCACGCGTCGAATTCCGCGGCGGTCATATCCGCAGGATAGAACCGTGCGCCTTTGGGCCGCGGGCCTACTCCGTCAATGAAGGGCTGGTCGCCTGCGAGACGGTCCCACGGGCCGTAATTCACATGGAAGAATCGCTTGGTATCCACGTCCGGGTCCTTCATCGGAACGCTGTCCGGCTTGCCCCAGGATTCCTCCCAGAAAAGACTGTCCATGATGTTGGCGGCACTGATCAACAAGGGGATCATCTTGCGGTCCTGCTCGCTGAGCACGGACAGGTCGGTGGTCAATTTCACAGGCACGTAGATCGAGTTGCGCACACGAGGATCGGTCTTTGCGCTGTCCACATCCAGGCGATCGGCCTCGCCCCCGCCGGAAGAGCTGCAGCCCGACGTGATGACGATCGTTAGGGTCAGGGCCGTCAGAAGCAGGTTGCGCATGTTCACCATCATTAACAGTTGGGCCGCAAAGATGGCGGATCTCTCACAGCCTGCGCCAGCAAAGGGATCCGGAAATTTCTAGCGTGCATCACATCGCATTGTTGATCATGAACGGAACAGAAAGAGGCGTCCGTGCGTACAACGCGAATATTTTTGCCCGCCATGGTCGTAGGATCCTTGTACCGTTTCGCTCTTCTAAGTTTGCTGCTGTGCGGCCGTGCCGTATCGTATGCACAGACCGATACGAGTTCCATCGGTGGTCCGGAAGATATTACGACCTACGAGGAGACAGGCGCCGGACCGGACATCGATGAGGCGGCTTCGCCGGAACTTATGTCCGCTTCCGATTCAGCTTATGTCATTCCTGGTTATTCCACTTACGGAAGCTGGAACACCGACGTGATCTTTCCGAATCGTCCCGCAGTTTTGGATACGGTGGACCTGCGCCTAAGCTGGGCCGATTGCGACCACACTCTGCCTGTCTGTGGTCGGATCACGTCGCCCTTTGGCGTTCGCCATGGTAAACACCACTACGGTACCGACATCAAGCTGCAGGTCGGCGATCCCGTGAAGGCCGCCTTCGCGGGTATGGTCCGTATTTCTCGCTACCACCGTGAGTTCGGTAACGTGATCGTGGTAAGGCATGCGAACGGATTGGAGACACTGTATGCCCACTTGAGCCAACGAAATGTGGAAGAAGGCGACATGGTGGAAGCTGGTGAAGTGATCGGTCTAGGCGGATCCACGGGCCGATCCACCGGCAGCCACCTTCATTTTGAAACGCGCTATCTCGGCCATCCCATCGACCCACAGCGGATCTTCGACGTGGAGGCAGGGGTCTTGCGATCGGACAGCTTGCAAGTGGACCCTGAACTCTTTGCGAGCACGGTCACGGGGAGCAGTATGGTACTTCCAAAGACCTATACGGTTCGCCGGGGCGATACGCTTTCCGGTATTTCCCGACGTACAGGGATACCGGTCAAAAGCCTTTGCCGCATGAACAGCATGTCCACCAGCCGCGCCCTGCGTGTTGGACAGCGGTTGCGCACGCACTGATCGCTTCTGCGAAGGTGCTGAAGGTTTCAACGATATTCAGGAAGTTGCTCAACGCCGCTCCGGGGTCTTGGATGCGCTTGCACAAGGGTGCAAAAACAGCAAAGCGGCCGAAGCCGCTTTGCTAGTACCGAAGAAGGGACTCGAACCCTTACAACCTTACGGTTACACGCCCCTGAAACGTGCGCGTCTACCAATTCCGCCACTCCGGTGTGGACCCGCCAGACGCTGACGGGGGCGCAAATATAGCCGACCACATCATGCGGCCAACGGCTCGTTAAGTTCTACCCGGATCCGTGGGGAGGATCCGTCCTTACTACTTATATCAGGTCAGTTCTGGTCGGGCAGGAAGCTGTACTTCTCGCCATACTCCAACATCTGTTGAATGAAGTCCTTCGGATATTCCAACTTGATGTCCGTGATCGCACCTTCATCGTTGGTCACCGGTACCAGGCGTGGCTGAATGAAGCCGGCGTAGGGCGCGGTGCCGAGGCTTGCGGCGCGCTTCAGCACTTCAGCCAGTAGGGTCTGGTCCACTGCGACGCCGTAGTTCTCCACCAGGTCATGACCGGCTTTGTAGTCGCCTTGGCTCTTGATGCGTTGCACTTCGCGCAGCAGTTCGCCGAAGAGAGTGCGCAACTTGTCGTAGTCGCGGATGTGGAAATAGGTCTTGCCATCACGCATCGTCTTGACGATTACACTATCCGGTAGTCCCTTTTGATAGACCCAGGCGCTCACCCATTGACGGTTCCGCATGTGGGCCTCCTCGATCTGGTCGCCCATCTTTAAGCGTTGAAGCTGCACCATGAGGCCGTTGCGGATGTAGCTGTCATATTCCGCCTTGCCCACTTCGAGCGAAGGGATCACACCCAGTTCCACGAGCTTCGGGTCCATGATGAAGTAGAGCGCGACAAGATCCGCCCGCCCTTCCTCCAAGGTGCTCGCGTAGCTCTTCAAGGTGACGTCAGGTCCTGCTACGCCCGGCTCGATCTGACCACTGGCGTGGCCCACCACCTCGTGCAATGCTACATGCACATGGCTGGCGAGCGATCCGTATTTCTCGGCGCGGTCGATCTCCGCTTGGTCATAGCAGAATTCCTTCAGGGAACTCACACCGGAACTCTTGTCGTACGCGTCGATGATGTTGCCGAGGCTTACGCTCTTGCTTCCGTAGTCCTTGCGGATCCAGTCCGCATTGGGCACGTTCACCCCGATGGGAGTGCTGGGTGCCGCATCACCGGCCTCGCTGCAGGTGTTGATGAAGCGGTAGGTGATGCCCATCACTTTCTTCTTCTTATGCTGGGGCATCAGCGGGCTATTGTCCTCGAACCATTGCGCGTTCTTCTGGATCACCTCCATGTTCTTGGTTGCGACCGGGTCGGTCACCTCCACTATCGATTCGAAGGAACCATGCTTGCCCAGCGGGTCGTTGTACACCTCAATGAAACCTTGGATGAAGTCCACGGTGCTGGCAGTGTCCTGCACCCAGGCTATGTTGAAATCGTCCCAGGTCTTCAGGTCGCCGGTATTGTAGAAGTCGATCAAGAGGCCTAGCGCCTTGCGCTGCTGGTCATTCTCTGCGACATCCTTCGCCTGCTCCAGCCACTTTACGCATTCGGCGAGGGCC
>JBEPUG010000006.1:0-40238 GCA_041691695.1 Flavobacteriales bacterium | reverse complement strand
CACCCTGTTGGGAAAGAAGCCCATCGTTACACAGAATGTTAACATCCAAAAGCCGGCCGATGGCCAGCCTGCGCTGCTGAGCTTCGATGAGGTGACCACCATGTTCCATGAATTCGGCCATGCGTTGCACGGCCTGCTCTCACAGCAGAAGTATCCCTACTTCTCCGGCACGAACGTGGCGCGTGACTTCGTGGAATTCCCCAGCCAATTCAACGAGAATTGGGCCTCCGACCCCAAGGTCTTCGCCAACTATGCGAAGAACTGGAAGACCGGTGAGCCCATGCCGAAGGTCTTGGTGGACAAGATCAAGAAGTCGAAGAAATTCAATCAGGGCTTCATGACCACGGAATACCTCGCCGCCGCACTGCTCGACCTGCAGTGGCACATGCTGCCGGCCGATGCGCCGCTACAGGACGTGCCGAAGTTCGAGAAAGCCGCATTGGCCCAATACGGCCTGGATCTGCCCATGGTGCTGCCACGCTACCGCACCTGCTACTTTATGCACATCTGGGGCAACGGCTACGCTGCCAACTACTACGCCTATCTATGGGCCGAAGTACTGGAGGCCGATGCCTTCCAGTGGTTCGTGGAAAATGGCGGTATGACGCGCGCCAACGGCATGCACTTCCGTGAGACCATCCTCTCCAAGGGTGGGAGCAAGGACCCCGGTCAACTTTACCGTGATTTCCGTGGCCGCGATCCTGTAGTTGGACCGCTGCTGGAGAAGCGGGGGTTGAAGTAGGCAACGTTCCGATCCGTTTGAACGGGCCATGTACGATTATATTCGTGCATGGCCCGTTCGTTTGATGCAGGATCTTATGGGAGATCGTCGGTCAGGTCCGAACGAGCACATTTTTTCCGGATCCTCCTTGTGTGCTGACTCCATCGGCCCTCTCCTCAGCAACGGCCAGTATGTGGATTTTTGGGTTGGCTAAGTTCACGCTTCGGGATCACAATGGGTCCAGAACGATCATTATGTCGGATCGGGTTCCGCAAGAGGATGGAAGGCCTCGGTGACCTGGCATTTCGGCACAGATACGCTGACACACCTGAGCATTTGGGCAGTATGGATGTCCATGGATTGGACCCAAGGATTCAACGTGTTGCTTAATGACGCCTTTGAATTGCAATATAGGATAGGCACGATGGAGGCGCATACAGGTCAGCTGTGCTTGATCCCTGAGATGTTCGTTCCGGTATCACGTCGAACCCGATTCGTATTCGGAACTGACCTCGGTTGGTCGATCCAAGCGCAACAGCACGAGTTAGGCATGGAGACGCATAGCACGGAGTATCATACGCCTTCTTATCCGGGCGGCTCTGAAACTTTCGCGGTGGACAGCACCTATGACGTGGATGTGATAAACCCTTTCCTGTTCGGGATCCATGTCGGCTTCGAGTTCATTCCGGCGAAGTACTGGTTCATTCGCGCGGATGCGACCCCCATGTTCAGCAACATTTACGGGCCAAAAAGTCCGGCCCAACATCCGGTATATTTGCGGATCACCGCAGGCTATCGCTGTATTCGAGGCAAAGGCTGATCACGGGTGCGCAGAGGTTTGATCGTCATTCGTGGCGTTCTGATAACTGCCAGGACCATCGATGAAGCCAGAAGATCGAGCGCTTCCGCCTCCACCTTGTTGAAGATGTCAGGCCATTCAGCGGCGGATCGCGATATAGCTCTTGGGGATCATCGATAGCATTCTCTCAGTGCGGATCTCGCAATCGGGAAAGAGCTCCTTCATTTCGCGCTTGGTGAGCAGTCGAGTTTGATCGACCATTTCGTCGATCTCCGCTTTGCCTGGCTTCTCCAATAAACCCCAAACAGTGAAATGGCGGGCCATTTTGCGGCGCATTTCCTTCGGCAGCCAGTGCATGAATGGGGTGAGGTAATGGGGTTCCACAGGGCATGCGTAGGCTGGTGTTTGTATCCAAAGTTTGCCACCGACACGACGCGCTTCCCTTGCGAAAGCCTTCTGTGCATCAAGGTCTCCGACGTGCTCGATCACCGAATTGCTGAAGACGATCGGATAGGATCCATCGGCGTAGGGAAGCGAACAGGCATTGCCTTCAACGATCTTGATCCGATGATGAGGGAAATTCTTTTCATCCCGCCACGGATAGACCTTCAGATTCAGGCATTCGATCAACTCCACTTCCTGCGGTGTCGTGGTCCACGTGTGAGGGTATCCGCCTATGTCCAGTATGCGATCCGTGGCCTTCGGTTCCAACGCGGAGCGGAATTGCGCGAAGCGCTTGGCACGCCATACTTTGAAGATCGGAGCGTAGAGATCGTGGATGCGCATATAGCGGATGATTGGAATATCCTTTTTCAGAGAGATGCGGCAATGAAGCCTTGACTCCGCAAAGGCATCCGAATGCAATATCGGTCTTTTTTTCAGGACACACTTTGGAGATCCCCTATGGATTTGTTGAAAACCCGGTCCGGATCGTTGATAATGACAGGCCCTTTCGCCCTTTCGGCCGCGCCGGGCGCGGATTAACTTCGTGCCGACGCGCGGGAACCCTTGTCGACACTGAGGTTCCGACCCGATCCATGAGCGAAGAGAATTACGGAGAAGAGCATATCCGGTCCTTGGACTGGAAGGAGCATATCCGGTTGCGGCCGGGCATGTACATCGGTAAGCTAGGCGATGGCAGCAGCTTTGACGACGGCATCTACATCCTGCTGAAGGAGGTGCTGGACAACTGCATCGACGAGTTCGTGATGGGTCACGGCAAGAAGGTCGAGGTCACCATTGAAGGCGTCCGAGTGGAGGTGCGCGACTACGGACGCGGCGTGCCGCTGGGCAAGGTGATCGATGTGGTGAGCAAGATCAATACCGGCGCCAAATACGACAGCAAAGCCTTCAAGAAGAGCGTGGGCCTGAACGGCGTGGGAACAAAGGCGGTGAATGCGCTGAGCAGCTATTTCAAGATCGAGAGTATACGCGACGGGCAGCTCAAGCGTGCCGAATTCGACCGCGGCGAATTGCGCAAGGACAACAAGTTGGAGAAAAGCGACGAGGGCAACGGAACACGAGTGGTCTTTGAGCCGGACGAGCAGATGTTCAAGCAGTACCAGTACCGCGAGCAGCACATCGAGCGCCTGCTATGGAACTACTGCTACCTCAACACCGGCCTCACCATCCACTACAATGGCCGGAAGTTCCAGAGCAAGAACGGGCTGCTGGACCTGCTGGAGACGAAGATGGACGGCGAGCCGCTGTATCCCATCATCCACCTCATTGGTGACGACATCGAAGTGGCGATCACCCACGCCAGCCACTATGGCGAAGAGTACTACAGTTTCGTGAACGGACAGCACACCACTCAGGGTGGCACGCACCAAGGCGCCTTCCGAGAGGCGGTGGCGAAGACGATCAAGGAATTCTTCAAGAAGGATTGGGAAGCCGGCGATTGCCGAACGGGCATCGTGGCCGCCGTCAGTGTGAAGGTCGTGGAGCCGGTATTCGAAAGCCAGACAAAGACCAAGCTCGGAAGCCTTGAGGTGGAACCCGGTGGTCAGAGCATGCGCAGCTTCATAGGAGACTTCCTTGGACGTGAACTGGACAACTTCCTGCACAAGAATCCCTCGGTGGCCGAGGTTTTGCAAGGGCGCATCCTACAGAATGAGCGCGAGCGGAAAGAGCTGAGCGGCATCCGCAAACTGGCCCGTGAACGCGCGAAGAAATCCAGCTTGCACAACAAGAAGCTGCGCGATTGCCGCGTGCACCTCAGCGACCCGAAGAAGGATGATCGTAAGGAGAACAGCACGCTCTTCATCACCGAGGGCGACAGTGCAAGCGGCAGCATCACGAAGAGCCGCGATGTGAACTTGCAAGCGGTCTTCAGCCTGAAGGGAAAACCGTTGAACTGCTATGGCCTTACAAAGAAGGTGGTGTATGAGAACGAGGAGTTCAACTTGATCCAGGCCGCACTCGACATCGAGGACGGCATGGAAGGCCTGCGCTACAATAAGATCGTGATCGCCACCGATGCGGACGTCGATGGCATGCACATCCGCCTGCTGTTGATGACCTTCTTCCTGCAGTTCTTCCCGGACCTGGTGAAGAACGATCACCTCTATATCCTGCAAACTCCGCTCTTCCGCGTGCGGAACAAGAAGGAAACACATTATTGCTACAGCGACGAAGAGCGTCAGCGCGCCATCGCCAAGCTGGGGAAGAGTGCGGAGATAACCCGCTTCAAAGGTCTCGGTGAGATCAGCCCGGATGAGTTCAAGCACTTCATCGGCCCGGACATCCGCTTGGAGCCGGTGATGATCACCAAGGATGCGAAAGTGAATGATCTGCTCGGTTTCTATATGGGCAAGAACACTCCGAGCCGACAGCAGTTCATCATCGGCAACTTGAAGGTGGAGAAGGACCTCGTGGAGGAGACCGCGGCAGAAGCTGCGGCCGCCAGTGTTAGGGCCATCGCGAAGAAGCTGGAAGAGAACGAGGTGGAAGTTTGATCCGTTGAGTAAGAGAACCGCTGATGACTCAGATGGGCGCAGATAAATGCAGCATTCGATAAGTGATCTACGGTCTGGTTCCGGGATGTTCGTTCAGTGGGCCGCCTTTGTGTTGATCCTCCTGTATTTCCTGTTGGACACGTTCCTGCGGAAAGGGTCCTCGGCAAAGCTGCCGAAGACGGAGTTTGATAGGAAGACCACCTTGATGATCGTCCTGGCCATGGGCACGACCGTGGTGGCGGCGGAGCTTCTTTCGTATTTCGGAATAGGGCGGTTCAACGCTCCTGTGATCGCTTGGTCTGGGCTTGCTCTGATGGGTGTCGGCTTTCTGATCCGTGTGGCCTCGATCCTCCAACTGAAAGAGGCATACACACGGACCTTGAAGGTGGAGGCGGATCAGCAGCTCATCACCTCCGGGATGTACCGGTCGATATGACATCCGGGGTACTTGGGAAGCGTGATCATCTGGTTCTTTTTCGGGGTCGCGATGGGGAACTACTACGTTGTAGCGATCTCCATCGCCTTGGTCGGATCCGCGTATTGCAACAGGATCGTGCAGGAGGAGCGTATGTTGGCCCATCGATACGGTCCAGGCTATGAAAACTATCGGCAGCACAGCTGGAGGTTGCTGCCATACATTTGGTAACATCGATGATCTCGAAGAATACCACCATCTCACTCGTCTTTTACTGCTTGGAAAGTTTGGTGGCCTTGTTCTCGGGGCCATCCCTTTTTGCCCAGACCTCTGGTAAGCTCCGTCTCCAGATCGACCCCGCGAGCGGCGTTTCCTACAAGCTCGACCATAAGTATATCATGCAGCAGCCCGAATTGGAATTGCTGGAAGGGGCACACCACTTCAGCTTTTGGGCGCCCCAGCGCAAGATCGTGGACACAACGATCACCATAATGGGCGGCGCGATCGCCACTCTTCAATTGAGACTGCCCTACTCAACGGAATATCTGGTCTATCAGCGCGATATGAAGACCTACCTGAAGAACTTGAGTGTTATGCGACAGGTACCCAGCGCCATCACCGGCTGTGCGCTGGTCTTTACAGGGATCAAGTACGTGAACATGAAGAAGGCGCACGATCGATTGGAGGCGGATGCCACCGCCTACGACAAGGCCCCTTCACCGTATGCCATCACCGTACTGAAGGAGCAGACGATCCCCGCGCATACCGAGGAATTCAAGAAAGCACGTACAGCATTCGATATTTCAGCGGGCGCCACCGTGCTCTTTGCAGGTATCACCACCTATCTGTTCATTCATTCCGCCAAGGCTCCTAAGCCGGTCTTTCACGACGCTGAGAAGGTCCGGTTCGACGGACTAACGTGGATGCCGGACGCGACCGGTGGTGCATGGACCGGAGGACTCACGTGGAACTTCACCCGATGAAACGCGCACTCATTCCCGTCTTGCTGTCGGCGCTTTGTCTAGCGGGATGCCTGAAGACCGATCTCGATCTTGCGAACAGGACATCCAATCCCTTGGACCCGGACTACGATGGGCCAACGTTGATCGAATTAGCTTCCGATACCACGCGCATCGTTTACGTTGGTGGAATACCCACGGATACCGTGGTGGAGCAACAGGTCCATGTCCGAACAGACCTGCTGGCGCCGGGCACGGACTACACGCTCTATGTGACCTTGGTCAATACAGGCGAGATATTTGATTACTCCGGTTCCGGCATGGTGCCTATCGAAAGGCCGTACCACCATGTTGTACCCGGGGTTTCCTATTGCTACGACTATCAGCTGAAGGTGCAGTTCTCGCTGACCAAGATCGATCGGTACTGCACCGTAGCGAATCCATGAACTTGATGCTTACCACGGTTAGGTGGTGGAACCGATGAGTGACGAATTGGACGACAACTTGAATACGGAAGAAGGGGAAGAGATCGCTCCGGAAGAAGGCGAAACACCCGAAGGTGTTCCTGGCGCAGGCCAGGCGGGCACTTTCAGCGTGAGCGGCATGTACCGCGAATGGTTCTTGGATTATGCCAGCTATGTGATCCTAGAACGTGCGGTGCCCGCCTTGTATGATGGTCTCAAGCCCGTGCAACGCCGCATCCTGCACAGCATGAAGGACCTGGATGACGGGCGCTACAACAAGGTGGCGAACATCATTGGGCACACCATGAAGTATCACCCGCACGGAGATGCCAGTATCGGTGATGCGCTCGTGCAACTGGGTCAGAAAGACCTGCTTATCGACATGCAGGGGAACTGGGGCAATACACTCACCGGGGACAGCGCGGCCGCCCCGCGTTACATCGAGGCGCGTCTCAGCAAATTCGCCAACGACGTCGTCTTCAACCCGAAGACAACAGAATGGCAGAGCAGCTATGACGGGCGCAACAAGGAGCCGGTCTTCCTTCCGGTGAAATTCCCTTTGCTTCTCGCTCAGGGCGGTGAGGGCATCGCCGTAGGACTCAGTTGCAAAGTGCTTCCTCACAACTTCATTGAGCTGATAGACGCAAGCATCGCGGTGCTACGCGGGAAGAACCCGAAGCTCGTGCCGGATTTTCCGACGGGCGGTCTCGCCGATGCGGACAACTACGATGAAGGCCGCCGCGGCGGACGCATCCGCTCGCGGGCACGTATCCGCAAGGAAGATGCGAAGACGTTGATCATCACCGAGATCCCGTTCGGCACCACCACTGCCAGCCTGATCGAGAGCATCATCAAGGCCAACGACAAGGGCAAGATCAAGATCCGCCACATCGAGGACAACACTGCGGCAAATGCGGAGATCCAGATCCATCTCGCCGCTGGGGTTTCGCCGGACAACACCATCGATGCACTGTTCGCATTCACGGACTGTGAGTTGAGTATCGCGCCGAACGCCTGCGTCATCGAGAACGACAAGCCTCGCTTCGTGGGCGTGAACGAGCTACTGAAGACCAGCACGCAGAACACGTTGCGACTGTTGGAACTGGAGTTGCAGATCAAGAAGGCCGAGTTGCAGGAGCAATGGCACTTCGCGTCGCTGGAGCGCATCTTCATTGAGAAGAAGGTGTACCGCAAGATCGAGGAGGCCGAGACCTGGGAAGAAGTGATCTCCTTCATCGATAAAGGCTTGAAGCCTTACGTGAAGGAGCTACGTCGCGCCGTGACCGAGGAGGACATCGTACGACTCACCGAGATCCGCATCAAGCGCATCAGCAAGTTCGACAGCTTCAAGGCCGATGAGCACATCAAGGGTCTCGAGGAACAACTCGCCAGCGTGCAGGCCAAACTGGAGGCGCTGGTGGAATACGCCATCGACTACTTCAAGGAACTGAAACGTAAGTACGGCGCGGGCCGCGAGCGGAAGACCGAATTGCGCACCTTCGACACCATCGTCGCCACCAAGGTCGCCGTGGCCAATCGCAAGCTCTACGTGGATCGCGCGGAAGGCTTCATGGGCTGGGGCCTGCGCGGTTTCGAGCAGGTGGACGAATGCTCGGAGATCGACGACATCATTATTTTCCGCGACAACGGTACTATGCAGGTCACCAAGGTGGCGGACAAGAAGTTCATTGGCAAAGGTGTGCTTCACGTGGCCGTGTGGAAGAAGAACGATGAGCGCACCATCTACCACCTGATCTATCAGGACGGTGCACAGGGACCGAGCTTCATGAAGCGCTTTTCCGTCACGTCCATCACGCGGGACAAGGATTACGACCTCACCAACGGGAGCAAGGGCAGCAAGGTGCTCTACTTCACCGTCAACCCGGACGGTGCGTCGGAGACCGTGCGCATCAACCTGCGTCCACGGCCCAATCTGCGGAAGACGCAGTTCGATGTGGACTTCGGTGACCTGATGGTGAAAGGCCGTGGTAGCAAGGGCAACCTGCTCACGCGCTACATGGTGCATAAGGTGACACAGAAGGAGCGCGGAGGCAGCACGCTGGGCGCGATCCCTATCTGGTTCGATTCAACCGTGCGCCGCTTGAACGAAGCTGGGCACGGGCGTTATCTCGGGCGCTTCAGTGGCGACGACAAGATCCTCACGATACTCAGCAACGGACACTACCAGCTCTTCCCGTTCGCTCTGGGTACGCACTTCCCGGACGAGGCCGTGACCATCGTGAAGTGGGAGCCCGAAGCACCGATCACCGCGGTGTATTGGGAAGGGGAGAAGCAGCAGTACAACGTGAAACGCTTCAACGTGGAGTCCGCGCGCGACCCCGTGCTATTCATCACCGATCATCCGGACAGCAAGCTCGTTCTGCATACGCTTGTTCCGGAAACAGGACTGCACGTTGTCTTCGATAAACGCAGCAACGACAGACCCGATGAAGAGATCGCACTTTCTGATTTCATCTCCGTGAAAGGCGTGAAGGCATTGGGCAATCGCCTCTCCCCTTACAAGGTGAAGGAACTAAAGTTGACCGGTGAGGTCTTCACCGTGATGACGCCGGAGCTGGAAGAGAAGCAACGCATGTTGATCAGCGACGAGGAGATCGGGAACATGGACGCGCCGGAGGAGGAAGGCCTAGAGCAATCGCCGATGCAGGAATTCCGAAAGGGCCACAAGGCCGAGAAGGAGGAAGATCCCGATCAGCCGATCATCGGGTACAAGCCCGGGAAGCAGATGGACCTGGGTTTGGATTGAGATCCCATGGTAAGACATTGGCTCACTTTGACGATGACTCTTGTGTTGGCTCACGCAGCTGCGCAATCGGTCGTTGTCGACACCATCTCAGCGATGCAGCCGTGGCCACCCCATGAGTTGTTCACCTTCCCACATTTCAGCACACTAGGACAAGCTCTATTGGCCGAACGGATCAACAGGGACATCTGCATTGACTTTCTGGAGGTCGATCCGGACACCGCGAATGGCAGCATCTTACAGGTGGCATGGGGTGATTCGGCTCATACCTGGATCCAGCCCCTGAGTTCGCTGTCATGGACTGCAGCGCAGCCGATGCCAAAGGCGCTATCGATCGCGATCTCCGCTGAAGGATGCGGGGCCTATTGTGAATGGTTTACGACCCATTACAACTATGATCTTCGGGATGGACATCGCCTGAGCTTCGATTCTCTCTTCACCGAGGATGGCCGCATAACAGTGGAGGATACCCTTCGAAAACACTGGAAGACTGCGGTGGAAGCGCAGATCCAAGTGATACAGGACTCGCTGCAGGTTGTTGGGCTTTCCTTGGATGAAAGAGCTGGATGGGAAGATGCATTGGACATGTATCGCCAATGCTTGCTTGAAAGGGAGGACCGGAGTCCTTACGTTTCCGACTTCGAGCCACTTGGTCGGGAATTGCGCGTGAGCATCGATAGATGCAGTGCGCACGTCAACAGGAATCTGGATGACCTCGGCGAGGTGAACGTCGACCTTCCTTATGAATGGCTCGTTCCGTACCTGCGGCCAGAGGTGGGCTCCCTTATCAGGAAGTGACCCCGTTCTAGCACTTTGAGGCAGTGTGCTGCTCGCTCAGCCTTACACGGCGCACAGCACGGGGATCCCCTTCTCGTTCACAAGCATGTCCTGCTTCTCCTTGTCCGCGATCTTCTTGTGCTCACCGCTGGACTCTGCCATGATGGCGATGCAACTCGCACCTATGTTATTCGCATAGCGGATAGTCCGCACGGCAAACCCCTCATAGAATTTCTGAACAGGTTCGTGCACCTCTTGGTGCTTGATACCTTCCTTGCTGAGGCGCTCCAACATCTTCACCTTATTGGCCAATAGGGAATTGCTGGTCGTACTGCCTTCTTGCAGCTGCTGATACACATCGACCTCGACACCGTAGATCTTGGCCAGCATGCACACCGCGTCCAGCAAGGGCGTGATGTCCGCATGGCCGGCCACCGGCATCAGGATGTGGCCCAACTTCTCCGTGCGCGGTGTGTACATCTGCACCACCAAGGTCGGGATGGGCACGTCGCGGACCAGTTTCAACATGTCCGACCCAAGCCATTCCTGGCGCAGGCCCTTCACACCATGAGTACCGGCCACCATTAAGGCATGGCCCTTCTTGGCTTCGGCTACGATCTCCTTCAACGGTGAGCCTTCACGGTCCACACGTGTCACCTTCACGCCATGCTCGGACAGATGGTCCAAGGTCTTTACGTGAGGCCCTACGTTGCCGTGATCCTTGTTCTTGACCTCTTCTTTGGTCAAAACATGGAAAAGGGTGACTTCCCCTTTACCCCGCTGAGCAATGTTTCCGGCATGGGACAGTGCGATGTCAGTAGCCAAGGTGAGGTCGGTGGGGCAGAGGATCTTCATTATGGATGTTAGTAGTGGTAGGCGGGTACCAAACTACGTTTTTCTGACACTTGGATCACGGCCGACAGCATCCATTTCCACAAGCGCAACCCTATATTCAGGGATGGAGAAGTGGTAGGTGTTCTTAATGCGGGGTGGACAGGACCCACAACTGCGACCTTTCCGACCTCCGGAAATTCGGATCTTCTGTCTCGGATATTCGGGCTCAACAGAGAGTTGCGAATGGCACGCTGCAGTGCCGATCCAAGTAGGACGTAACGTCGCCCATTAGGCAAGAAAGTGCGATCAACGCCCACCAAGTCCACCGCAATACTGGTTGATCAGCGGATCCACATCGGCACCAGCGCCCAACGATTTGGCCACGGTAAGGTCGTTGCAGGCGTTTTCTCGATCGCCTTTGCGGAGGTAAAGCATGCCGCGCGTCTGTAAGGCGAAGGCATTTTCGGCATAGACCTTCAAACTGCGGTTGACCGCCTCCATGGCCTCAGCATCGCGGCCCAGCTTCATCAGCGCATAGGCCTTGTTGCTCAGTACGATCGGTTCGTCCTTGTCCAAGCTCAATGCTTGATCAAGCACGGGCAGGGCTGCATCATATCTTCCCAAGGTGTTCAGCTCGAAGCCACGATTACTCCAATTCCCGATGTCGTAGGGTGCGATCTTGCACAATTTTTCGAGGATGGCCAGACTGGCCTCGTGGTCGCCTTCCAGGTCTTGGAGATGGGCCAAGGTCCTAAGCGCATCAAGGTCATTCATGCGGTCTGAGGTGCCTTTGCTCAGGTCTTTGATGGCTTGGGAGGTCTTTCCCAGTTTGGCGAGCGCCTCGCCACGGACGATCAAAATGCGTTGTCGTAGATCAAGGTCTGCGGCCCGGCCCAGCGCTCGTGTGGCATAACGCACGGCGGCAGTGTCCTCCGCATCCTGATGGGCGATCAAGGCACGTTGATAGTTGGCTTCGGGAAGCAGGCTGTCCAGGCGCAAGGCCTCCTGGACATCAGATAGGAAGTCGTTGTTTCGGCCCATGTAGTAATAGGCCGAAGCTCGCGCGGAATAGCTCTCCGCATTGGGGGAGGCTTTCACGGCAGCATCGAATTTGGTCAACGCCTTCTTGGGTCGACCTTGGCTGAGCAAGGTGTCCCCTTGAGCGATCATTTGGTCGGCACTTTGGGCCAAAAGCGAAAATGCCGTTAACAGGAAGGAAAAGGTGAAGCCTGATCGGGCACTTACCGTCATCATGCCAAATGTAGCCGGAAGCCTTGCCCCTCTACTTGCGGAATGCTCGGCGATGATGGCCTAACCTGCGATATGGCGCGGTGGCCTGTCCATCCGGGGAAAGGGGATTGTGTCAAGCGCGGCGAAGCGTTTCGCCTCCAGCAAGTGATGGCCGGCCATGGCGATCATAGCCGCATTGTCCGTGCAATATGCGAATGGAGGTATGTAGACCTCCACCTGTTCCCGCTCCCCCAAGGCGATCAGCCGTTCGCGCAGTCCACTATTCGCTGCCACTCCACCGGCGATGCCGACCCCCTTAACTCCATGATCACGGATGGCCCTCCGCGTCTTCGCCAACAAATGGTCGATGATGGCGTTCTGCAAGGAGGCACAGAGATCAGTGCGTTCACGTTCTGCAAAGCCATACGCTTGGGCCTCGCCGCGTTGCACCAGGGCCACGAATGCTGTCTTGATCCCGCTGAAACTGAGGTCCAGACCCGGAATGGCGGGCTTGGGCAAAACGAAGCGGTGAGGATCCCCTCCCTGTGCATGGCGATCCACCAGCGGGCCGCCAGGGTAGGGTAGGCCGAGCACTTTGGCTCCTTTGTCGAAGGCCTCTCCCGCCGCATCATCCAGCGTGGTGCCGATGACCTCCATGTCCAACGGTGATCGCACGAGGACCAGCTGGCTATGGCCACCGCTCACTGTGAGGTTGAGAAAAGGGAAGGAGGGCACGTTGTGTTGCCTACCGTCGCGGATGAAATGTGCCATCACGTGGGCCTGCACATGGTCCACGGCCAAGAGCGGAACACTTAGCGCTTGCGCCATGGAACGGGCGAAGCAGGTACCCACGAGCAGCGCGCCGATGAGGCCCGGTCCCTGTGTGAAAGCGATGGCGTTGATCTCCCGTTTGTTGAGCCCGGCATCGGCGATCGCTTCCTGTACCACGGGTACGATGTGTTCCTGATGTGCACGGCTGGCCAACTCCGGCACCACTCCACCCCATTTGGCATGCACCTCCTGCGAGGCCACAACATTGCTGCGCAACTCACCGTCGACCAGCACGGCGGCAGCTGTTTCGTCACAAGAACTTTCGATGCCAAGGATCACTACGAACACGGGGGGAGGGGAATGGAACGGTAATTTTAGCCGCTTGGGCCTGAAGCTTGCGTAAGCGGCCCTAAAATTAACCAGACCTGACGCCGAACAAGGCCATACAGAAAACACCCCGGCGGATCGTGCGGGGCGTGCTGCTCGGGCTCTTGCTTTTAGCTGGGCTGCTGGGTGCGATCTCTTTGGCCTTGTTGGCACCTGCCGTCCAAACACGATTGGCGCACTGGCTGGGGGATCGCTTAAGCGCAAAGGCGGGCACCACCATATCCATAGAGCGGGTGGAACTCCGTCTGTTCGGACCCAACAGATTGCACGGGGTCTACATCGCCGATCTGAAAGGGGACACACTCATCGCGGCCGATGAGTTATGGCTTCGCGGATTGCGGGTCCATCCGCGGGCCCATGTGTTGTACGTGAGTCGCGTGGAACTTCATCGTTCACGATTCGCGCTCTCCATGGCCAAGGGGGATCAGCACAGTAACCTCACCAACCTGCTGGCCAAGCTTTCCAGCACGGATACCACAGGCGCGCCTTCTGCCTCTTGGCAATTCAGATGCAATGAGGTGGATATCCGGGCACTTCATTTCAGTTATCATAATGACAATATTCCGGTGCTGCCCTTCGGATTGGATGTGGACCATGTGGATGTGCCCTCTGCACAGATCCTTGGAAGGGATCTCGCGATCGCGGGGGATTCCGTGCTGTTCCACTTCGACCAATTGACGTTGACGGACCGGTGCGGATTGGTGGTCCGGAACTTGACCGGCGCCGCACGGGTATCACCCAAAGGGATCCGCGTTGATGACGTGCATTTGATCACCGGAGCTCAACGGCATGGTTCCGTTGGTAGCGATGTGCGCGGTGACGTGGATCTCCGCACGCAGAGCATCGGTGACTTCGATAACATGGATTCGAAGGTGTTCATCCATGCACGGCTCGATAGTTCCCGGCTACAGTTCGCTGATGTGGCGCTCTTCGCCCCGGCTCTGCAAGGCGTGGATTACGCCATCACTCTGCGCGGAAAGATCCAGGGCACGGTGAATGATCTCAAAGGCCACAAGATGGACCTTTATTTCGGTCGACATTCCGCCTTCCATGGTGATGTGGCCATGACCGGCTTGCCTGACATACGCAACACCTTCATCGTCCTCGACGCGCGGGAGATCCATGCCGATCCAGCGGACCTCGCCAGTCTGCCGGTGCCGCCCTTCCTGCAAAAACGAAAATTGATCGTGCCGCCGGAGGTAGGACGTCTGGGCCAAATGACCTTCAAGGGGAACTTCACCGGTTTTATCAATTCCTTCACCACCTATGGGGATGCGAGCACAGCTGCCGGTCCTTTGAGTAGCGATATCTCATTCGACCGCGACACGGTTACGGGCTATTTCCAGCTTCGCGGCAAGTTGGCGACCACAGGCTTCGATCTGGGCAAGGTGCTGGGCACATCTGCCGTGGGGCGTATCGCCATGGATACAAAAGTGAAGGCGAGGGGTAAGGACCTCAATACGCTGGAAGCCGAGCTCGAGGGTTCCGTCCCGGAACTTGGCCTGGCTGGTGTGACGATCGGAGGCATCACCCTCAACGGAAAGCTGGAAAAGAACCTCTTCAATGGCGAACTACACTGTGATGATCCGAAATTGAAGCTCGATTTCAGAGGACTCGCCGACCTGCGTGGCAAATGGCCGGTCGTGGACTTCAACGCTGACGTCCGCCGCATGGACCTGCGCGCGCTGGGTCTGATCGGTGGCAGCGGATACAGTGATCTCGTAATGCAGATACAGGCCAAGGGTGAGCTAGCGCCCGACAGCCTGAAGGGTTCGGTGCACATGGATGACGTGAGCTTCTGCAACGATTCCTTGGACCTGCCCTTGGGTACTATCGATCTCGTATCCGAGCGTGAAGGAGGTGTGCCGGTGATGCGCCTGCAAAGCTCTTTGGCGGATGCCGTGGTGAAAGGTCCTTTCTATCCCACCCTGTTGCCACAGGCCGTCAAAGGTGTGCTATCCGGGGTCTTCCCTTCCTTAAAGCTACCGGCGGATCTTGCCGAAAATGGACAGGATCTCACCTTCGACGCGACGGTAAAAGATGCTCAGCCTTTGCTGAATGTGCTCGTGCCGGGCTTGATCGTTTCACAAGGTACCCGGGCGACAGGGAACTTCAACGATCGCAACACCGACCTGGGACTGGATGCTTACTTCACGCATGTTGGCTATAAAGGCTTCTTGGGGGATTCCATCGTGGTCTCCATCGAAAAGAACATGGACCTGTTGGCCTTCAAGTTGGAAGGCAAGGGCGCGGTACGCAAGAACAGCATGGAGGTGCTCCAACTCGAGATCACCGGGAAGGCTTACCAGGACCAAGTGTTGCTCCAAGCTGATTGGATGGGCAGAAAGAAGGGGAACGAGGGAGAGCTTGCTATAGAAGCCAAAGTGAATGGGCCTGATTCCTACACCATCCAGCTAAAGCCGAGCAAACTGGTATTCGATCGGGGCGAGTGGGCGAACAAGCGGACCGCCCAGATCCGCGTGGATAGCACGACGATCACCGTTGACACCTTGGAGCTGGTGAATGGTGACCAAGCGTTGCGTATCGGTGGCAGCATAGGGAAGGATCCTTCCATGGCGCTCGCGTTCGACCTGCACGATGTCCGCTTGGAGAACCTGCGACCACTTTATCAGGGACCGGCGCTGCATGGCTCGCTTAGCGGGGACGGTCGGGTGTTCGACCTATACCATAACCCCTATCTGTTGAGCTATCTCTGCATTGATAGTCTCGCCTTCGAGGACAAGGCCGTAGGCGATCTCGTCTTCACTGCGGCCTATCGGAATGGAGAGGATGCGATCGATGTGAACGGAACGCTTCAGCATGACACGTTGCAGGCGTTGAAGTTCGATGGTCGACTAACACCTGGCCAAGCGGATGAGCTGCAGGTAAAACTACGGATGGACCATTTTGACCTGCGCTTCCTTGACCCCTACTTGCCCGATGGCATCAGCGACGTCCAAGGAAAGGTCACCGGGACGATCAACGTCACTGGAAAGCTGGCCGAGCCGCAAGTGAATGGCGAGGCCTTGTTGACCGATGCGGGATTGAAGATCAATTACCTGAACACGAAGTACACTTTCACACATGCTGTAAGCATTCGTCCGGATGCGTTCTTCATGGATAATGTAACCCTGTATGACCAGCAAGGCGGCACTGCGCATGCCTCGGCGTTCACCGTTTACCACAACGGATTGAAGGACTGGAACTTCGATGTGGCGGTGCAGATGGATTCTCTGCTGGTGCTGGATACAGGCCCGGAAATCAACAACCTCTACTATGGCCGTGCTATTGGTCGAGGTGATCTGAACGTGGAAGGCTACGCGGACAACTTGGGGATCACCGTGAATGCGAAAACGATGCCCGGTACTTCGCTCCATTTTCCCTTGGGCGCGAGTACGGATGTCAGCGGGATCCCTTTTGTGCGCTTCACTGGGAAGGACGATCAGATCGCCTTGGAAAACCAGGCGGTGGACCTGAGCGGCGTCCGCATGGACATGAATATCGAGGTGACGCCGGACGCCAAGTTCGAGCTCATCTTCGACCCCACGGTAGGTGATATCATGCGCGGTCGTGGCCAAGGCAATATCGCAATGAGCGTAACGCCATCAGGAGATTTCAGCATGAAAGGCGACGTGCAGGTGGTGGATGGCGATTACCTTTTCACGTTGCGCAACCTGGTGAACAAGCGCTTCGGCATAGAACCCGGTGGCCACATCAACTGGTTCGGCGATCCCTTCGACGCCTTGATCGACATCGATGCGGTGTACCGCCTACGCGCTGCCCTGTACGACGTGATGCCTCCCGCTCTCCGCACAGAAGCGTACAAAAAGCGTGTGCCCGTGGAGGTGATGATGCATCTCACTCAAAAGTTGATGAACCCGGATATCGGTTTCGAGGTACGCCTGCCGACGGTGGACGAGGGCGTGCGCACCCAAGTGAATAGCGCAATGGCCACCACGGACGACCTCAATAAGCAAGTGTTCTCGTTGATCGTCCTCAACCGCTTCCTGCCCAGCGATGCCACGGCAGGGCCGGGAAATACCACCGATATCGGAGGTGGCACCCTGGCCACTGGGACCGAGCTGCTCAGCAATCAGGTCAGCAATTGGCTCAGCGGGATCAGTCGCAACGTGGACCTGGGCGTGAACTGGCGAACTGGCGACGCCATCTCTCAGGACGAATTCGAATTGGCGCTAAGCACAGCCATATTCAATGACCGCTTGCAGATCACCACCAACTTCGGCTTGTCCTATGGTGCGGGCGGAACGCAGCAAGGCACCAATTCCTTCATCGGCGATTTCTCCGCGGAATACGCCCTTACGCAGAATGGCAGGCTCAACTTCAAGGGCTTCAGTCAAAGCAACGATCGGAACCTGAACCAAGTGGACCAAGCGGCCACCACACAAGGGGTCGGCCTCGCTTATCGCGTCCAGTTCGACAATGTCCGGGAGATCCTCAAACCCAAGAAGCCCAAGGCACCCACGCCTTGATCGAGACCTTATCGCGACGCGTCACTCCTCGATGTCGAGATGGTGGCCCATCTTGAGCTTCTTGGTGAGCAAGTATTTGTGGTTGTGCTCGTTGGGAGCGATCTGGATCGGCACGTTCTCCACGATCTCCAATCCGTAGCCTACGAGCCCGGTGCGCTTCTTCGGGTTGTTGGTGAGCAGGCGCATGCGGCGGATGCCGAGGTCGTGCAGGATCTGTGCGCCCACGCCATAGTCGCGCGGGTCCATGTCGAAGCCCAGCATAAGGTTCGCCTCCACCGTGTCAGCGCCCTCCTCCTGCAGCTTGTAAGCCTTCAACTTGTTCAATAGCCCGATGCCGCGACCTTCCTGCTGCATGTAGACCACAACGCCCTTGCCCTCGCGTTGCACCAGTTCCATCGCCGCGTGCAGCTGGGGTCCGCAATCGCAGCGCCTGCTGCCGAAGATGTCGCCGGTAAGGCAACTGCTGTGCATCCGCACGAGCACGGGCTCGTCCTTTTCCCACGTGCCTTTCACCAATGCCAGATGCTCCTCGTTCGTATCCTTTTGCCGATAGGCGATCAAATGGAAATCACCGAAGTCCGTGGGCATGTTCACTTCCACCACGCGTTCCACGGAGCGCTCTGTTCGCATACGGTACGCCACCAGATCCTCTATGCTGATCAATTTGAGGTCGAAGCGCTTGGCAACTTCGCGCAGTTGGGGAAGACGGGCCATTGTGCCATCCTCATTCATGATCTCCACTAAGACCCCGGCGGGTTCCATGCCAGCGAGCCGGGCGAGATCCACGGTGGCCTCTGTGTGTCCTGTGCGACGCAGCACTCCGCCATCACGGGCCTTCAGCGGGAAGATGTGACCGGGGCGGCCAAGGTCGGATGGACGGGTGGCCTGATCGATCAAGGAGAGGATGGTCTTGCTGCGGTCGCTTGCACTGATGCCCGTGCTTGTGCCGTGGCCGCGGAGATCGATGCTCACGGTGAAGGGCGTTTCGTGCAAGGCGGTGTTGTCTTGGACCATCAGGTTCAGGCCCAGTTCTTCGCAGCGCTGTTCGGTAAGCGGGGTGCAAATGAGGCCGCGGCCGTGGGTGGCCATGAAGTTCACCACTTCAGGAGTGGCGTTCCGTGCAGCGGTGATGAAGTCACCTTCGTTCTCGCGATCTTCATCATCCACCACGATCACCAGTTTGCCGGCACGGATGTCGGCGATGGCACTTTCAATACTGTCGAAATTGGATACAGTGGACATGTTGTTCTGCACACAGACGGTTAACGCTGGTGGTGTGCAAAATTACACAGTGTCCAGCGGGGCCGGGTCTGCGGCGATCAAGGCATTTATCCGTTCTGCGGAACGGTCCCAGTCGAAGCTCCTGCGCACGAACTGATAGCCGTCCTCGGCCAAGGCCTCGCGTTCAGCGCGATCGTCCAACAATCGAAGGATATGGTCCGCGTAATCCTGCGGCTCGTGCCCGATTAGGATGGATCGGCCAGGGGTGGCGCCTACTGCATTGTTGGCCAGGTCCGAGGTGACACAGGGCATGCGCATGGCCATGGCTTCCAAGAGCTTGTTCTGCAGGCCAGTGCCGATCTGCATGGGGGCCACGAAGATGTGTGCGGAGGCATACGAGTCACGGATGTCCTTCACCCAACCGCTAACGACCACCAGCGGATCGCGCTCAGCCAGTTCACGCACGCGTTGCACGGGGTCCACGCCGGCGATCAACAGGCTGGTGCCAGGCCGCTTCCTACGCACCAAGGGAAGAACGCGATGCACTAGGAAGAGCACGCTGTCGATGTTCGGCGGATAGTTCATGTTGCCGGTGAACAGCAGGTCGTAACGCTTCTCGGCATCGCGTGGCGTGAAGAATGCGGCATCCACGCCGTTCGGTATCACCTCTACCTCATCCCTGCGGGGATGGTAAAGCAGTTCGCGGTCCTGCGCGCTGATTATGGTCTGATGGTCGAAGAGGTCGAGCATCAGGTTCTCGTAGCTGATGAGTCTTCGCGTTTCCGCCCTTAATGTGGGGCGCATATAAAAGGCGGCGGTCTCCGCGCGGCGCTCCATGCCTTTGCTCAAGGTGTCCATATAGTCGAGCGTCTTGGGAAGAGCGTAACGGTGGCGAACATATTCGGTGGTGCGTACAAGCTGGCAGAACACATGCTCCGGTCGAAAACCTTCGATCACCCGATCGATGGCACGTTGCGCGTGCGCATGGTGGAAGTAGGAGACCTGAAAGGGGAGGCGTGAGAACACAGCGGTGACCATGCGCCAGAGGATCCGCCACACGGGGATATGCACTACGTCGATGTGCGCGCAGAAGGTGCGCAGATGAGCGAGATCGGCGTCCTTGATGCGCTGGTCGCTCAGGCAGAAGAGATAGATCTCGTGGTGCTTGGCCAACCGCTTCACCAAATGGTAGGCGCGCAGTTTATCGCCTTTTTCAAGCGGATATGGCACTCGGGAGAGCACGACCAACAACCTCATGCTGGGAGCAGGGAACTGTAAAGAGCGACCAATTCATGGATAGTGTGCGCATTTGTGTGCTCCCGCTCCACCAACAGCCTGCCGTTCTCTCCGATGTGTGCCGCGAATGGTGGGTCCGCTATCACGCGATCGATGGTCTCCGCGAAGGCCGCCGCACTGTCTGCAAAGAGGATGTTCTCGCCATCGGTGCAATGGATCCCTTCGGCACCGACCGGGGTGCTGATCACGCATTTGCCCATGGCCATGCCCTCAATGATCTTCACCCGCATGCCGCCCGCACTGAAAAGCGGGACCAGCATCACATGGCGATCGGCCATGTAACCGATGGCATCGGGGACGCGGCCCGTCACGGTGGTACCCGGCATGCGGGCGCGGATCATGTCCTTCGGCATTCGGTTGCCGGCGAGGTGAAGGCGGGCATCCGGATGGGCCTGGACCACACGAGGCCATACACTGCGCAGCAGCCAACGGATGCCCTCTTGGTTCGGCAGCCAGTCCATGCTTCCGAGGTGAAAGAAGATCGGGGGTCCCTCCGGGAACGGTCGCACATATTCCGCCGGGTCGAGTCCGAATGGCACCGTTGCGATCGGCGTCGGAGAGCCATAGCTTTCCATGTGTCGCGCATCGGCCGAGGTGATCGTCGCCACCGCATCCACCTGGTCCAGCACGGCCTCTTCATAGGCCTTGAGTTGCCGCGCCAAGAAACGCCGGTAGGGTTTCTTCAGGATGTTGTGCTCTTTCTGCGCCAGCCGCTCCTGGATAACATGCTCAAGATTGTGGGAGCGCAACACGATTCGCGCTTTGGAGTGGCGACGCAGTGTGGGGATGTAAGGCGTGGTGAAGAGGCTCTCCAGATGGATGATATCGAATTCTTCTTGGCCCAGTAACTGGATCAACCGTATGTCCATGTCGGGGGAAAAGAAGCGGCTCACGTTATAGTTGTCCGCGGTCACCAGATCGGTGAAGGCATCCACGATGTTCAGGGAAGTATCCACGAAAATGCCTTCGATCCGCGTGCGCTCGCGGTATTCCTTGGGCAGCAACGAAACGTTCAAGGCATGCTTGGGGGTGCTGATGCAGAGCACCTTCACCTCGTGGCCGGCATCCAGCAATCCTTGAGTGATGCTGTGCATGGCCTTGGTCCCACCATCGATAGGCGGATAGGGCGGCTTATGGCACAGTTGGAGGATGCGCATGCGGGCGGATGAATGAGCGGACCCTGTTCCAAACGCGTTCGTATGCGTCAGGGTCGAAGAGCGGGCTGTCAGTGGCGGCCTTCCACGTGAGGAAGAAACCGATAGGCAGTAGGACCATGGTGCTGATCCACATCCCTGGCCAAGCACCCAGTTTGCCTGCTTCCACCATCTGTTCCGTGGAAGAACTTATGATCTGGAAGACGAGGAAGAAGATGATTGAGATCACCGCGGGAACGCCCATGCCGCCTTTGCGCACGATGGCGCCCAAAGGCGCACCGATGAAGAAGAAGACCACGCAGGCGAAGGCGAGCATGAGCTTACGGTGCCATTCCACCTCGAACTTGGCCAGCTGCTTCCGCCGGTCTGTGCGGTCGGTCGTCAATTGGTCGATATAGCTGATGGTGCTGCGAGCCATTTCGCTTGCCACCTGGAAATTTTGAGCACGCTGAGCCGGATCCGGTGTCCGCAGGAAGCTGTGCTGATCAGTAGAGTTACCAGCGTCCCGCGGCGGCAACGTGTCGCGGGTGACCAAAAGGCCGCTGCGGAGATACTTCTCCTGGTCATCTATCCGGTGGTCGAGTCCCTTCTCCAAGCTGTCCGAGGCATATTGGAGTTGGCCCAACGTTAGCATCTTGTAGTGGTCCTTGAAGAGCTCCTCATCCGTGCGCTTCATTCCGAAGCCTGAAAGGTCCAGGCGGATCTCCTCCTTCTCGAATCGCCCCCGAAGCAAAGGGAATGGACCTTTCAGTCGCGCTCCGCTCGTGGTCTGCTCGTCGTATATACGTCCGTCCTCCAGCACCAGAACGAGGTAATGGCCATCGGTGGTGCGGCTCATATGGCCTCGCTTCGCTCGCACTACCGTCCGGTTCGCCTGGAACGCCTTGCGGTGGTCGTAGATCAACACGTCGCCGAGTTCGCCGGTGCGATCATCCTTGCTTTTCACCCGGATGCTGAAGCCGTCCAGACCGCCGAAGAAGACGTTCGGCCTCAGGTTCATCGCAGGCTTCGCGCGGGTCACGTCCCATAGGAGGCTTTGGAATTTCAGGTTCGCGACCGGTAGGATGTTGTTGCTGAAGTAGAAGGAGAAGGCTGCAATGCCCAGCACGAATATCATCAAGGGTGCCAGTATCTTGAACAGACCTAAGCCCGCGGAACGCATGGGCGTCAACTCTGAGCGCTCACCCAGACCGCCCATGGTCATGATCGAGCTCAAGAGCACCGCGAGCGGTAGCACGGCCGGTACGAAGGCCGAGGTGGCGAAGGCGATCAGCTTGGCGAGCACGTCCCACGGCAGGCCCTTGCCCATCAGGTCATCCACCCACTTCCATAGCCATTGCATACTGAAGAGGAAGAGCACGATGAGAAAGGTGATGAACAAAGGGCCCAAATAGACCCCGACGATCATGCGATGCAGCCGCTTCATCCGTTAAGGCACAAAGATCGCCATCGTCCCGCAGTGGTGGACGCGCGCAAAAGGACCGATATGTCCGGGTGATCTGCGCTGGTGGAAGGCGCAGGGCTCACGCGCCGAGAATGCGCGTCAATGTTTGGATCTGCGACTCCCATAGGGCCTTGGCCTCCTCGAGGTCGCGTGGCCATGCATGGTCCGTCACAACTAAGCAGGTCTCGTTGGTCATCCCATCAATGCGGATGCGCAGCTCGAAATAGGCTCCGGGATCTTCCTCCATCTCGTCCATCCAACGGAAGCGGATCAACTCACCGAACTTGCGGCTGATGCATTCGGCCGATTCGGAATCCTCGCCCCACTTGAACGTGTAGTTCTCGTCGCGAACGTCCACATCATCGCAGAACCATTCGCTGAAGCCACTGGGCGAACTGATCAGGTCGTAGAGTGAGCCGGGTGTGGCGTTGAGGTAGAACTCCATCTGGTAACGCGGCTTAAGCGCGGCCTTGCTCGCCCGAGGAGGAGCGACCGATCGGTCGGGACCGGATAGCTGGGCAGGCGCGGCCGCCTGTTCAGGAGCTGTGGTCTTCTTGACCTTGATTGCAGGCTTCACCGGTGCTGCCTTGGCTTGAGCTTTCACGGGTGCGACCGTGGCCGGTCTCTTCGGGGCGCTCGACTGCTTCGTCGGAGCACTTTTCGCGGTCTTGCCCTTCCCGCTAGAGTGGGAAGAAGACGTCTTCGCGGGTGCTGCCTTTTTTTTCACAGGTGCTTTTGGCTGTGGTTTTTTGGCTGTCGGTCCTTTAACCGCCGCCTTCTTCGCCGCGACTTTCGCAGGTGCCTTCTTTTTTACAGGTAGCTTGGTCTTGGGCTTGTTAGCCGCCTTCTTCTTTTTCGGCGCCGAGCTCTTCACCACGCGCATACTCGCGGCAGGACGTGCAGTGGTACCCTTGCTGGCAGACTTTTTAGCCACGGGCTTTGTCGTTCGCTTCGAAGTGACCGATCGGAGCGTTCCTTTCTTCTTGGGCGCCGCCTTCTTGCCAGTGTTCTTCCCCTTGGCTACCGGTGCCTTCTTCGTGTCGCCTTTCGATCTTTTGGTCGCTGCACTCTTCTTTGTGGCTTTCACCTTTCCTTTTTTGGATGATCCGCCAGTGGAAGCCTTGACCGCTTTTGTCGGTCTGATGCCGGAAGTACTCTTCTTTTTAGCCATCGTATATAGCAAGGGTAAGGGTGCGCGGAAAGGTAAGCAGATCCCTTTGCCGTGCAAGTCCACCACTAGTTTCACGGAAACTTCACCATGCTATATTCGCGGCCCGAAATAATGGCGCGGTAGCTCAGCTGGTTAGAGCGCGTGATTCATAATCACGAGGTCGAGTGTTCAAGTCACTCTCGCGCTACGAAGGGCCGCTTCTTACCGAGGCGGCCCTTTTTCGTTCCCGGCGCTCGGGTATTGCTATGTCATTTCCAAATGGGGTTGGTGTTTGTAAGGGGTGCCTCTGTCAAGGACGGCGAACACTCGGTGTATGATCTTGTTTCGCACGTTGTTGAGCACGAGCATCCGGTTCTTCCCTTCTTGGACCTTGCGTAGGTAGTATTCGCGCAGTTCGCCTTGCTCGCGGATCACGCGCATGGCCGTCATGTGCAGAAGCATCTTGAGTTTCTTGTTGGCCCTGTTTGAGACATGCGGTTTGCCATTGAGGCTTGAGCCTGATGTTCGTCCGAAGGGGGCGACCCCTGCATGACAGGCCAGCGATCGTGGCGTGGAGAAGTGCGTGAGGTCATCGGTCAGGGCAACAAGTGGGTGGCCAGGACAGGGCCGATGCCATAGACGCTTCTTATCAGGTCGTAGCGTTCCTTGGTTTGGGGATGCGCAGTGATCTCTACGGTGATGAGGGCGTCCACTTTGGCAATGGCTTGCTCCAGCACACGCTCGATCTTCCGATCCATGGCATCGAAGACCTTGCCGAGGCCTTTTTCCATATAGCTGTTCATGTCCGTGATCTGCTTGGTGCGCTTGGCCTTATCGCGCATCAATAGTTCACGCTTGCTCAGGAGCTGGCGGACCTTGAGCATGCGCAAGTGGTCTTTCCCCACTAAGCGTGCCTTGTCAAGGAAGCGCACTGCATAACGGGCTATACGCAGCGCATCCACCTTGTCACTCTTGCCCCGCTGCATACCACCGCTCTGTATGATGTCCAACGGATTGGGCAGCCAAGTGGGCAACTCGTGGTCCAGCAACCAGTGCAGCAAGAGGTAATGATAATGGCCCGTGGGTTCAAGGCATGCGAGCGTCGTGGCTGCTGCCAAGCCATGCTCTTTTGCCCATGCCTTCCACAAGCGTGTGACGGCTTTCTGTTCGTTCTCCACCCGTGCTGTGGCCAGCAGGTTGCCGTCCGTTGCCAGCAGCGCCAGGTCCAGATGTTCCTTGCTTACGTCAATACCGATGTAGTGCTTCATGTTCCTTTACTTTTGGGGTTAGACACATGATCACCGGGAGGGCTGGGAAAAGGTCTTGGTGCTTTGCAACTCTAATAGGCCGTACGCCTCAACTGCTATCTAAGCCTCAGACCCGAGAAGAACACAAGTCCTGCTTTACCGATTAGGCCGCGAGCCTTTCAAACCGAATGGTGCACTTGCGTTCCTCCCCAGTTCTCTTCGGAGATCTTGTTCCGGCAAGTATCGCTAAACCTACCGGGGTTCAAGACTAGAGTGTTTCCCAAGTGTCTTGTTTTCCCCGCCCTTGATCTTAACCCCAACTGAAAGGTCACGGCTAACTTGCCGCCCATGTCCGTCACGCTCATCATCATTGCGGTCACGGCGCTGGTCTCCTTTGCCGCGCTGAACAACCAGGCGGTCTTCTCCGCCCTCTTGTTCGATCCCTATGTGATCAATCAGAAGAAGGACTGGATCCGCTTCATCACGCACGGCTTCGTGCATGGCAGCATCATGCACCTGCTCGTCAATATGTATGTGCTGTGGATGTTCGGCGGTGCGGTGGAAGCGGCGTTCGCGGATATCACCGGGCACAGCGCTGTGCTTCCGTACTTGCTTCTTTACCTCGGCGGCATCGTGCTCAGCTCGCTGCCCGGCTACTTCAAGCACATGCACGATCCCACGTATCGCGCGGTTGGTGCATCGGGTGCCACATCCGCGGTGGTGTTCTCCTTCATCCTTCTCCACCCGGATGCCAAGCTGATGTTGATCTTCCTGCCCATCCCCATGGCCTCGTGGATCTTCGGTGGACTCTTCCTTGCCTATGAATGGTATGCGAGCAAGAAGAGCAAGGACGGCATCGCGCACGATGCGCACTACTTCGGCGCGCTCTACGGCATCGCCTTCACGGCCTTGATCGGTCCGCATGTGGTGAGCAACTTCATCCAAGCTGTTGGTCTTTGACATGAAGCAGGGCAGAGGAGCGGTGTTTCTGGATCGCGACGGGGTGATCAACCGCGAACGCGGCGCGCACACGTGGAAGCTCGAGGACTTCGAAGTGCTGCCAGATGTGGCCGAAGCGGTGAACGCGATCCATGCGGCGGGCCGTTTGGCGATCGTGATCAGCAACCAGAGCGGCATCGGTCTCGGACTCTACGATCATGCCGCGGTGGAAGCGGTGCATGGCTACCTTCACCGGCAACTTGCCCGGCAGGGCGCCCAACTCGACGCCGTGTATTATTGCCCGCATCATCCTTCCGTAGGTCGCTGCCTGTGCCGCAAGCCTGGCGGGCTTCTCTTCGAGCGTGCCATCGCACGATACGGCATCGACGTGGCGCGTTCGTTGATGATCGGGGATCGCGAGCGTGATGTCGAAGCAGCCGCCACCGTGAATGTGCGCGGGGTGCTGGTGCCACCGAACGAGCCGCTGATCTCCGTGTTGAACCAAGAGGGAATGATCTGATGTCCGCCTACGTGAACCTCAACGGAACGCTTTGCCCGGCGGATGCGCCGGTGATCACCTTGGACAACCGTGCCTTCCATTATGGCGACGGCGTTTTTGAGACGATGCGGATCGTCCGTGGAAAGCCGTGCTTCCTTGATGCGCATCACGCGCGCTTGCAAGAAGGGTTGAAGGCGTTGCGGATCGACCTTCCAAAAGACCTGGATCGCCTTGGCCTTGAGAGACAGATACTTGAGCTGACGGAGCGTAACGAGATGCCAAACGCGCGCTGCCGACTTACGGTCTACCGCGATTCGCCGGGCTACTTCCGCCCCAAGCGGAACGATGCCACGTACACCATCGAACTGATGTCGGTGCTGCAGGACGTATACATCCTGAATGATCGCGGCTTCACGGTGGATCTCTATCCGGAGATGCGCAAGCCGGTGAACCAATTGGCTGTACACAAGACCTTGAACACGCAGTTGTATGTGATGGCCTCGCTGTGGTGCATCGATCGGCACTTGGACGATTGCCTGTTGCAGAACGATCGCGGCAACATCATTGAAAGCAGTGCAGGCAACCTCTTCATCGTTAGTAACGGCGTGCTGTATACGCCTTCACTGGATGACGGATGCCTTGGTGGGATCATGCGGATGCAAGTTATCAACATCGCTTTGGAGAATGGCATCAAGGTGTACGAGTGCTCGTTGAACCCGCAGAACCTGTTGGGCGCGGACGAGATGTTCTTCACCAATGCGGCGCGCGGCGCACAATGGGTAGGAGCCTATCGCACCAAGCGGTACGGCCACCGCATGGCGCTGCGCTTGCAGGACCTGCTCGTGAAAAAAGTGCTCAGCTAGTTCAGCGAAGGATCTTCCGGAAAGTTCGCGAGAGGAGCGTAGGCCGGACCCATGGCGCGTAGGGTGTCTGCCCATAGATCGGCAGCATTGCCGTTCATCACTCTACCCAGGTCGGCAGGATGCACTAGCCAGGCTTTCTCCTCGATCTCCTTGGCCAGTTGCTCCTCGCCCCAACCGCTGTAGCCAACGAAGAAACGGACCTGCTTGGCAAGCGTTGGTTCCCGTCGAAGCAACTCGCGGAGTTCCTCGTAATCACCATTCATATAAAGGCCTTCCATCACCTCCACGCTTCCCTCGATGCGTTCCCCTAGCGTGTGCACGAAGAAGAGATTGCCGCTTTGCACGGGTCCCCCGATGCCCACAGTAGAATCAATAGGGGGCATGTCCTCCATCAATCCGTCCACTCCGGTGTCGATGGGTCTGTTGAGGACGAAACCAAGCGATCCTTCCTTGTCATGCGTACAGAGCAGGATCACGGAGCGGTGGAAATATGGATCAGGCAGATAGGGTCCGCTGACAAGCAAGGTGCCTCGCGCAGGTTCACGCGGATTTGGCGGATCGAGGTCGTAGGGAATGCCGTTCATGGAGTGTTGCGATGAAGGTACGAGATCGTCGGACGGCGGCGCTCAGGTACCTTCGCGCCAGAAGAATATTCATTCCCATGGATGACCATCAGAAGGTGACCGAGCGCAAGGACTACGACAAGGCATCACTCAGCGAGGATGCGGCCGGACTTGATCCGATGCGTTTGTTCAGCACGTGGCTGGAGGATGCGCGCGCTGCGAACGTACCCGAACACAATGCGATGATGCTTTCCACCGCGGGAAGCATGAGCATAAGTTGCAGGGTCGTGCTGTTGCGCTCCTTCGATGATGCAGGCTTCATATTCCACACCAACTACAACAGCCGGAAGGCGATGGACATTGAGCGCGATCCGCGCGTAGCACTCACCTTTTTTTGGCCATTGCTTGAGCGTCAAGTGCGCATCGAGGGCCGAGCTGAACTAGTGACCACGGAGGAAAGCGACGCCTATTTTGCATCGCGACCGCGTGAAAGTCGCATCGCCGCTTGGAGCAGCGATCAGAGCCGAGTGGTGGAAGGACGTGAGGCGATGGAGGAACGGTTCAAGCGATGGGCCGATCGCTTTGTCGATGAGGAAGTGCCGCGGCCGCAGCATTGGGGTGGCATCCGCACTCGACCGGTGCGCATCGAGTTCTGGCAAGGGGGTGCGCATCGCATGCACGATCGACTGGCGTTCGAAAAGTTCGGTGATGGTACATGGCAGCGCATGCGTTTGCAGCCTTGATCATCGCTATGCGATGGCGTTCTACTCGCTAAGCGATCAACCGTCCCGTAACGCCTCGCGTCTTCCGCCTTGCATTAGTGAACAGACGAAAAGCATTGGCCAAGGAAACGTAGCGAGCAGCTCACTTGGTCCCAACAGCAGAAGACCCCCGATCTCTCGGGGGTCTTTGCTTCTGTAGCACTTAGGCTGCTTACTTCTTCTTGGCAGCGGCCTTCTTGGGAGCTGCCTTCTTTGCCGTAGCCTTCTTGGCGGCTGCCTTTTTCGGAGCGGCCTTCTTGGCTGCTGCCTTTTTCGGAGCGGCCTTCTTGGCTGCTGCCTTTTTCTTCGGGGCTGCTTTCTTGGCAGCGGCCTTCTTGGCCGAAGCTACCGTGCGCTTGGCAGGACGAGCCTTGCCTTTGCTACCAGCGGTACGCTTACCCTTCTTCGTCTTCATATCACCTTTGCCCATTGTCTGGAGTGTTAAGGATTTGATCCAAATCTATCGGGAAGCTGCAACGCTGACCCTATTCAAATGGTTTCACTTCTCAACGAAGGAATGTTGAAACCGTGCAGCATGCGGATCGAGCAGCTTCTCTGTGGACCTCCTGAAACCTAGGCGGAATGCGGCTTTCAGCGTATCGATGCAACACATGTAGCGAACGAGTCGATGTGATCGTCAACTGAAAAAAAGATCGTGATCATCGCGCATCTGCGAAGCGATCAACGTGTTGATCGTCCACTTTCAAGTTGATCGTGTGCACATACATCATCTTAAAGCGGACTCGACGATGGTGCCATTGATCAACTTCGATCACTGTGCATCATGTGCGTCCTGTGCCTTTGCATCCTGTTCGAATCGTTCCTCCAAATGGGATGCACTATGCACTGTCTTGTGCGCCCAAGAGAGTTTCAACGCTTGCAACGCATTCTCATCCAAACGCCACGCGACATCGCTTGTGCGAAGACGTTGCATCACCGTGTAAAGCGTAATGGCCGCGGCTACCGAGATGTTGTAGCTCTCGGTGAATCCATGCATAGGAATGCGCAACAGCACATCAGCATGCTGCATCACCGCATCGCTCAGTCCGGTGAGCTCGGTGCCGAAGCAGAACGCCAACGGCTTGTCCAACGCGATCGTCTCCGGCGTCACATTGTCCGCGCGCGGTGATGTGGCGACAATGGCATAGCCCTTTGCCTTGAGCGCGTGCAGGCAGGCAAGCGAGTTGTCCGCTTCGCGATCGCGATAGCGATACATGTCCGTCCACTTCGAAGATCCGAGTGTGACATCAGGGTTCACTGTGTACTTGTTCCTGTTCTCGATGATGTGAAGGTCCTGCACGCCGATGAGGTCGCAGGTGCGGACCACCGCACTCGCGTTGTGCGGTTGGTAGATGTCCTCCATCACCACCGTGACATGCCGCGTGCGTTCCGGTGCGATCCGATCGAAGAGCATGCGCTTGTTGTCGGAAAGGAATGGTGCGAGCAGGGAATACCGTTCGGCGTCGTTGAGCATGGGGAAGGGATGGGTTTCAAAAGAAAAGGTCCCCCGTTACCGGAGGACCTTTTAAATGGATGAGGTCGGCTCACTTCACCTTCTTGCTCAAGTCCGCACCGGCCTTGAACTTAACGACCTTCTTCGCGGCGATCTTGATCTCCTTGCCGGTCTGAGGGTTTCGGCCTTTACGGGCTGCGCGCTTGGTGATGCTGAAGGTGCCGAAGCCGACGAGGGCAACGCGGTCACCTTTCTTCAGAGCCTTCGTGGTGTTGTTCACGAAAGCGTCCAGGGCGCGCTTGGCGTCCGCCTTGGAGATCTTCGCTTCTGCTGCGATGGATTCGATCAGTTCTGCTTTGTTCAGGCCCATGTTCGTGTGGTTTTGAGTGTGTTGGTTTGTAATGAACTCGAGACAAATGTATTCGCGAACCCAATGGTGTCAAGGGTTTCAGGGCATACCTCCGGAAAATGTTGAAAAATCAGGGTGTTTGTTCATAAGTCGCTCGCATTTGCACTGATACCAAGGGTTTCAGGAATCGACATAAGATGAATTTACGAACTACGTAAGGCATCCCTCGATCAGCGGAAGTGGATCTCCTCATGTGTTCGCAATCCACGAACGAAGGCTGCCCCTTCCATCGGTCGTTTGCCTTGGGCCTGCACCATCACTGCCTCCAGCACGCCCGCGCCACATTGCACCAAGAGCTTACCATCGTGAACGATGACAGCACCGGTTTTTCCCTTGTGATGTCCCTGCGCTAGCGGACGAGAGCGAAGTATCTTGAACGGCGCTTCCGGTTTTCCGGGATCGGCCCACATGCTCCAAGCACCGGGTTCCGGAGCAAGTCCACGCACAAGGTCGTGTATGCGTTTTGCGGATAGGGTCCAATCTATCCGGCAGTTCTCGCGCGTGAGCTTTGGGGCATCGTGCGCAACATCGCCAATGAAATCCATTTGTGGCATGCCGGTCACTGTGCCGTCGAAGATGTCCTTCGTGGTTCGCACCAAGAGATCCGCACCTACGGTCTTCATCCTCTCGTGAAGGCTTCCTGCGTCGTCATCTTCGAGTATGGCGACCTCTTCCCGAAGCAGAATGTCGCCTGTGTCAATATCAGCGCTGATGAGGAAGGTGGATACGCCCGTGCGTCGCTCGCCGTTGATGATGGCCCAGTTGATCGGCGCGGCACCGCGATAGTCGGGCAGCAAGGAGGCGTGGAGGTTCACCGTTCCCAAGGCCGACCTGTTCCAGACGGTTTCGGGAAGCATGCGAAATGCGACCACTATATATAGGGAAGCGTCGAGCGCATCAAGTTGGGCGAGGAAGTCCGGAGCTCGCAATTTCTCAGGTTGAAGCAACGGCAGGCCCATTTCTATCGCGCGTTGCTTCACGGCACTCATCCGCATTTGCTGCCCACGGCCGGCCGGCCTGTCAGGCGCTGTCACCACTGCGACCACTTCCAAGCGGGCGTCCACGAGGGCGTTCAATGATGCGACGGCGAATTCCGGCGTGCCCATGAAGATGATGCGGCGGTTCATGCGAGTATGCGGGGATCAAAGTGGTAACGGTATGGAAGGAGTGCGTCCTCTTTCGCAAAGTCAACGCCGATGCGTGGGCCGATGATGAGGGATCGCTTGGGAATGCGGATGTCGGTGTCCTCGATGGTGATGACGTCGCCGAGGAGATCGATGCCGTTGTGGCTGGTGAGGATGCCCAAGGCTTGGGTCAAAGTGCCGGGCCCACCTGTGGTGAGTTTTGTTTGGTGACGCCGTTCGCGCATGGTATCCAGTCCATCCACCGGATGGATCGCGCGGACGAGCACGGCATGTGCCACACCGTGGATGTTGGTGACCACGTTGAAGAGATGGTGAATGCCGTAGCAGAGATAGACGTAGGTGAAACCCGCGGTGCCATACATCACCTCATTGCGCTTGGTGCGTTTGCCGGCGTATGCATGTGAGGCGCGATCGATCGCACCCGCATAAGCCTCGGTCTCCGTGATGATGCCAGCAGTGGCCACGCCATTGAATCGGGTAACCAGCTTTTTGCCGAGCAACTCGCGCGCTACTGCGGTAACATCTGCACGTTCATAAAAGGAGCGGGGCAGCTTGCTCATTTCGCCACAGAGTTCACCGGTGCTTCCTTCTCCTGATCCATGTTCCAGCGCGCTGGTGGATCGGCCACAGTGTTCAGAGCCCGTCGCGCGACGCAGGTATCACACTTTCCGCAGTCCGCTGTGGTCTCGCCGAAGTAGGCCAGCACTGCCGACTCACGGCAGCGCTCCGTATCGGAGACGAGGCTGACCATGGCCTCCATGCGGACACGCGCTCGCTCCTCGCGTTTTGCCAGCGCTTCCTTATCCAACTCCATGCGTTGTGCATCGCGTCGCGGTCTGAGCAGGGTCACCATAGGCGAATCTTTACGGGGGCGGTAGAAGATAACACCCATGCTTTGTAGGTCGTGCAGCGCCGAACGCACAGCTGTGGTGGAGAGGGAGAGATGCTTGGCGATGGCTTCCTCGCTGATGATCGACGGCTCCTCGAACATGCCGCCATGCATTCGCAAGAGCGTTTCCACCACGGGGCCAAGGCGGTGATCGTTCACACGAAGTTGGTACACGGTTTCGGCAGTTGCGCGCATGAAGACACGTGACGGTGTGCGTGCGCCGTCCGATCGTGCGATGTCGCCGTCCAGTTCCAATGCCTTGAGCGCATTGCTCACTGTGGATGCAGGCAATGCGGTCGTGCGTACGAGTTCACGCAGGTCGAGCGGGTAGGATTCGAATTCGCCGGAGCCTAAAGCGATGCGATGTTGATCGGCAAAAGCTTGATACACGCGGCGCACTTCGGCGATCGTAGGGAAGGATGCGTCCACTTTCTCGCGGAGCTTTTCAATGTCCCCGGCATGCATGAGCAGGAAGGCGAACGCGGGTTTGCCATCGCGTCCCGCGCGTCCCGATTCTTGATAGTAGCTCTCCACGTCCGGCGGAGGTTCCAGGTGGATCACGCTGCGCACGTCCGGCTTGTCGATGCCCATGCCGAATGCATTAGTGGCGGCCACGAAACGTGTGGTGCCATCGGTCCACGCGCGTTGCACACGGTCGCGTTCCTCGAAGGAAAGTCCCGCGTGATAGGCCTCCGCAGAGATGCCGTGCTTTTGCAGATAATGTGCGATACGAACCGTTCCGCGACGGTCGCGCAAGTAAACAATGCCGCTGCCATCGACCTTGCGCGCAATGCGTAGCAATCGGCCCAGCTTATCCTCTCCTCGGCTGATCCAGAAGGTGAGTTCCGGCCGGTGGAATGATCCGCGCAGCAAGTTCGGTCTCTTGAAATCTAGCCGCTTCATGATGTCCTCGGCCACTGCCGGTGTCGCGGAAGCGGTGAGCGCGATGACAGGAACGTTGGGATGTGTCTTGCGCACCTCTCCGATCAGCATGTAGGCCGGACGGAAATCATAACCCCATTGGCTGATGCAATGTGCCTCATCCACTGCAAGCAATCCGATCGGCAAGCGAGGCGATCGTGCGATGAATAGCTCCGACCCGAGACGTTCCGGTGAGACATAGAGGAAGTCGACCTTTCCGTGTGCGGCATTGTCCAAAGCAATATCGATCTCCGTATGGTCCATGCCACTGGTGATGGCCACGGCCCGGATACCGCGCTTGCGAAGGTGTTCCGTCTGGTCCTTCATCAAAGCGATCAACGGGGAGACCACGAGGCACATCCGTTCCATGGCAAGCGCCGGTACTTGGAAGCACAGGCTTTTTCCGCCGCCGGTGGGCATCAGCGCGAGGGTATCGTGCCCCTCCATCACGGCACGCACCACCTCCTCCTGCATCGGCCGGAAACCGTCGTAGCCCCAGATGCTCCGGAGCACTTCGTGGATATCACGTGGCATTGGTACTACAAGGATACGGGTCTCGGCCGATGGACCCTGTAGACGGTGAGGGCTACATTTGCGACCTGATATGCTTGCACATGATCACCACTGAACCGAAGATCGACATTCGCCCCATTGAACGCTCGCGCCTGCCGGAGACGGACCTGGCCAACCTCAAATTCGGTCGCGTCTTCACCGACCATATGTTCGTGATGGACTATCAGGACGGTGCTTGGGAGCGCCCTCGGATCGTGCCGTTCGGCGATCAGGAAATGAGTCCTGCCACGCTGGTGCTGCACTATGCGCAGACGATATTCGAAGGCATGAAGGCCTATCGCAATGAGCAAGGTGAAGTAGCGCTGTTCCGTCCGCAAGCGAACATCGCCCGGATGAACCGCAGCGCGAAACGCATGTGCATGCCGGAGATCCCCGAGGACCTTTTTCTGGAAGGGTTGAAAGAGCTGGTCCGCATGGACGCGGGTTGGGTGCCGGAAGGCGACGACGGCGCCTTGTACATCCGTCCATTCATGATCGCGGACGATGAGTACATCGGCGTAAAGCCAAGCGACGGCTATCGTTTCGTCATCTTCATCTGCCCGGTGCGCGCCTATTACCAAGAGCCGCTGAAAGTGCGGATCGAACTGGAATACAGTCGCGCATTCCCCGGAGGGACCGGCGAGGTGAAGTGCGGCGGCAACTACGCGGGCGGACTCTATCCTTCGAAGATGGGACAAGACGCTGGCTACCACCAACTGCTCTGGACCGATGCGATGGAGCACAAGTACATCGAGGAGAGTGGAACAATGAACGTCTTCTTCATCCTCGATGGTGTGCTAACGACACCCAGCTTGGATGGCACGATCCTTCCCGGGATCACGCGGGATAGCATTCTGAAGATCGCACGCGAAAAGGGCCTTCCTGTGGAAGAGCGCAAAGTGACGGTGGAAGAAGTGGTAGCGGGTGCTCGCAATGGCAAGTTGACCGCAGCCTTCGGCGCTGGAACGGCAGCGACCATTGCGCCTATAGCTGTCATTGGCCACAAAGGTGAGGACCTTAAATTACCGGCCGTCGATGAAGGCAGCGAAGTGATGAAGATCGGTACCATGCTGGATGACATCCGTCGTGGCCGCGTTGCCGACACCCGCGCTTGGGTAGTGAAGGCCTCCTGATCCCAGCGACAGGCTGTTCGTTCGTTTGCACTGTTGAGCAGTACAGCTCTGCGAGGTGAGCGCACTCCATCGGGCGTTCTTTCAGATCCCTGTGGAAGCGGATGATATTCCAGGAGACGATGCGACGCTGAAACCCGATTATACTCCCTTTGGCGCGTCCCACCATTTGATCACGCCAATGCCAGCGGCCACCGCATGCCAAGTATCCACATCGAAGTCGATACGGACGATCGCGCAAGTGGGTAGGTCGCCGGGACCATCCCCTGCGAGAGCCTCCACCAGTTCACTCAGGCCGGGGTTGTGGCCGAAGAGCATAGCTCGGCGCACGCCTTCAGGCAAACAATCAATGATGGACAGGAGCATGTTCGGGCTGGCGAGATAGAGTTCATTGATCTCATGCACAGGCGCATTTGCTAGGACCGTCGCGAATGCGTTCGCGGTGGTGATGGCACGTTCGGCGGTGCTACTCATCAATAGGTCCACTGGTTCCAGCCTGTCGTCAAATCGTTCGGCCATCAGGGCTGCGTCGTGCAGGCCGCGTTCGTTCAGCGGCCGGTCGAAGTCGTCCATGGCTCGGTCCGCCCACGAGCTTTTGGCATGGCGCACTACGTAGAGGGTCTTGATCGGTAGATGAGTTGTGCCGGTCCGCAGTAGACTCAAGCCTTGGCGAACTCCTTCAATCCGCCAAGAATCGAATACAACAATGCTCCAGGGTCATTGCTGACCAGCAGGGGAACGATCACGGCATGAGCATCGCTGAATTGCGTTTTGCCCGGCATCGCTTTGGAGAAATGCACAAAGAGTGTTGAGGGATAGCTGCCGGTGAAGAGCAGGTCCACCACGGCACCACCGCGCATGCGCAATTCATAGCGCGGGTAATGGCTCACCGTGTCCTTCCAGGCGGTGATCTGTTCCAGTGTATGTCCCTCCATGCGAAGGTCCTGCTTCCATTCGTCCATCACGTAATACATCACGTCCTCCACGAAGATCTCGGGGTCCGTGGGCAGCAGAAGTTGCTGGTGATCGAGCGGTGCGAGAAGCCGTGCGTGCGTTTGGCGCAGGGCCACGAGCATCTCGTCCAATTGGGAAGTAAAGGTCATTTTAATGCGTCTCTGATGGGACGCAAACTACTCTCGCATGGAACGCGCGATGACCACCTCTGGAACGGGTTATGCACGATCCGATCAACGATCACGCGAAAAGGCCCGCGCTGCAATGCGCGGGCCTTTCATCACAGCAATTGCTAGATCAAGCTTCAGCCTTCTTTTTCCTCTTCCGCTTCTCCTCACCGTCCAGCTTGGTTTCATCCTCCAGCGGTTTGCGGAAGACGATCTTTCCGTCGAAGACATCGATCACCATGGGCGTGTTGGTCTCCACCTTGCCTTCGATGATCCAGCGGCTCAGCTCATTCAGCAGCTCCTTCTGGATCATGCGCTTGATGGGGCGCGCTCCGAACTGCGGGTCGTAGCCCATGTGCGCGATGTGGTCCACCAGTTCCTCGCTCGGGGTCAGCAGCATGTCGCGGTCCGCGAGTTTCGCCATCAATGCGTCGAGCTGCAGCTTCACGATCTCCCGCACGTTGGCGCGGCTTAGCGGCTCGAACATGATCACCTCGTCGATGCGGTTCAGGAATTCCGGGCGCACGCTCTTCTTCAGCAGGGCCATCACCTCGTCGCGTGTCTTGCTCAGCAGCTGCGCGTGATTCTTCTCGTCGATCTTCTCATAGTTCTCCTGGATAATATCCGAACCGATGTTGGAGGTCATGATGATGATGGTGTTCTTGAAGTTCACCACGCGGCCCTTGTTGTCAGTGAGGCGGCCGTCATCGAGCACTTGGAGCAGCACGTTCCACACGTCCGGGTGCGCCTTCTCGATCTCATCGAGCAGCACTACGCTATATGGTTTGCGGCGCACGGCCTCGGTGAGTTGTCCGCCTTCATCATAGCCTACGTATCCCGGAGGCGCGCCTACAAGACGGCTAGTGCTGTGGCGTTCCTGGTATTCGCTCATGTCGATGCGCGTCATGGCGTGCTCATCGTTGAAGAGCACCTCGCTGAGTGCCTTGGCCAACTCCGTCTTACCGACACCCGTGGTGCCGAGGAAGATGAATGAACCGATGGGTCGCTTCTCGTCTCCCATACCTGCACGGCTTCGACGCACCGCATCGGCTACGGCGCGCACGGCTTGATCCTGACCGATGACGCGCTTGTGCAATTCGTCCTCCAGTGTGATCAGCTTCATGCGCTCGGTCTCCAGCATGCTCGTCACCGGAATGCCCGTCCAGCGGCTAACCACGCCCGCGATCTCTTCAACATCCACTTCCTCCTTGATCATCTTCGAGGAGGTCTGCAGTTCAGTGAGGTCCGCCTTGGCCTTAGCGAGTTGGTCCTCGGTCTCTTTCATACGGCCGTAACGGATCTCCGCCACCTTGCCGTAATCGCCTTCCCGCTCAGCCTGTGCGGCGTCAAACTTCAACTGTTCCGCGTGGTCCTTCGCCTCGTTGATCTTCTCCACCAGTCCACGCTCGCTTTCCCAGCGGGCCTTCAGTGCATCGCGCTTGTTGCTCAGCTCCGCGATCTCCTTGTTCAGGTCCTCCAGTTGTCCATGGTCGCCTTCGCGTTTGATCGCCTCGCGCTCGATCTCGAGTTGCATTACGCGGCGGTCCACTTCATCCAGTTCTTCCGGCTTGGAGTTGATCTCCATACGCAGCTTGCTCGCGGCCTCGTCGATGAGGTCGATGGCCTTGTCCGGCAGGAAGCGGTCGCTGATGTAGCGCGTGCTCAGTTCCACGGCGGCAATGATAGCAGCGTCTTTGATCAGCACCTTGTGGTGGCTCTCGTATTTCTCCTTCAGCCCGCGCAGGATGCTGATGGCATCTTCACGCGAGGGTTCGTTCACCATCACCTTCTGGAAGCGGCGCTCGAGCGCTTTGTCCTTCTCGAAGTACTTCTGGTATTCGTTCAACGTAGTGGCACCGATCGCGCGCAATTCACCGCGTGCCAATGCAGGCTTGAGAATATTGGCCGCGTCCATGGCTCCTTCGCCACCGCCTGCACCGACCAGCGTGTGGATCTCGTCGATAAAGAGAATGATATTGCCTTCCGCGCCGGTCACCTCTTTCACCACGGCCTTCAAGCGTTCTTCGAACTCGCCTTTGTATTTCGCACCAGCGACCAGCGCGCCCATGTCGAGGCTGAAGACCTGCTTGTTCTTCAGGTCGTCCGGCACGTCGCCGCTGACGATGCGTTGCGCGATGCCTTCGGCGATGGCGGTCTTGCCCACGCCCGGTTCGCCGATGAGGATAGGGTTGTTCTTGGTGCGTCGACTTAGGATCTGCAGCACGCGCCGGATCTCCTCGTCTCGACCGATCACCGGGTCGAGCTTGTTCTCTTTGGCAAGTTGGTTGAGGTTCTTCGCGTACTTGTTCAACGCGTTGTAGGTCTCCTCTTGGCTTTGGCTGGTGACGGTGCTGCCTTTGCGCAGTTCCTTGATCGCCTCGATAAGGTCCTTGCGGTTCACGCCGCCATCCTTCAATAGTTGAGCAATGTTGTCGCTGCCTTCCACCAGGCCGATCAACAGGTGCTCCACGCTGGCGAACTCATCTCCGAACTCCTTCAGTGAAGCTTGGGCCTTATTCAGCACTTGCGCACTTTGGCGACTCAACACGACATCGCCGCCCTGCACTTTGGGATAGCCGTTCACGATGCGGTCCAACGCAGCAAGTAGCGTGGCGGTGTTGACATTCAATTTTTTCAGCAGGAAGGGCGTGACGTCCTTATCCACTTCCAGCAACCCCTTCAAGAGGTGTCCGGTCTCAACCTGCTGCTGGCCCAGTCCGACGGCGATGGTTTGCGCCTGTTGGATGGCTTGTTGTGATCGGATCGTGAATTTGTTGAGGTCCATGTTCGGGGGTCTATGCGGTATTTGTCAGCCATGCGGTATTCGCAAGGCATCGCGGCATGATCAAAGTTCGCTCCAGCAGCGAAAGACTGACGCTAACTGAACAAATGACCGATGAAATGGATCGCAGGTGACGGAACGGCGGGGTTTATTGCGTGTCGTTGACAATTCGTGGCGCGGCCCCTGCAGTCGGATGGCCAATGCCGGGACCTTAGTTTTGGCTCCGCCTTTAACAGGCGCAAGTTGATGCACACGACCATTCGGATGACCGCGATACCTGGCCGAGGAGCACTTGCCCTGTTGTCCATTGTCCTCTGCGCAACCGCCCTTTTCGCCCCAGCTCACGCATACTCTGCAGGGAAGGCACGTGCGGTGCCCAGTTGTGAGGCCCAACTCGCCATCGCCGAGGCACTGCTGCCTAATGATCCGGATTCCGCATTGGTGCTTGCCCTGAAGATCGAGAAGAAACTGGGGGAACTGACCGGCACAGCGCAAAAGGCCCGAGCGCTGATACTTCTGGGTAAGGCCTACGCCGCTATGGGTGAATTGCCTGCAGCACTGAGCGCCTACCAGCGGGCGGAACTTCTGATCGAAGAGGCCCCGGAGAAAACGTATGTCGATGCAACGCTCATTCTTGTCCGGGTGGACCTTCAACTGGACTTTGGTTCACTGTATTTCGATCTGCGCGACGTGGACAAGAGCATCAGCCGGAACAATGAGGCCTTGCGCCTGCTCGATGAGTCGCACGACGCGCTGCCCTCGAAGGAGGTGAATATTCGGAAGGTCCGTGCATTCAACAACATCGCAGGCGTCTATATCCAGAAGTCGGAATACGCCACCGCATTGCCCTACTTCCAGCAGGCCGTAGCGATGAACCGGTCGTTGAACAACCTGCGGTATGAGAGCGCGCTGAACAACAACATCGGCATCTGCTATATGGAAACGGGCAGGCGCGACCTAGCCGACCAGTATTTCCTTCAGGCACTCGCGGTGCGCAAGCAGACAGGCGACGTGCGCGGGCAGGCGCAGGTGTTGAACAACCTAGGCAAGAACCAGGCGCTGTTGGGGAACTTCACTGTCGCACGTGAGCATTTCGAAGAGGCGCTCGCACTGGGCCGGACGGTCGACAGC
>JBEPUG010000005.1:0-42914 GCA_041691695.1 Flavobacteriales bacterium | reverse complement strand
GGCTATACAGAGGAGCCAATACCTGCATATTCAGATCGGAATTTGGGATCCTTAACAGCCGGTCTTCCTTCACCGTCGCCCACGAAAAAGCCCCCCGGTCTCCCGGAGGGCTTTCGATGCGAAGAAGTTGCTGTGCTTAGTACTCGTCGCGGCGATATCCGCCACGGTCTCCACGGTCATTGCCGCCACCGCCGCTGCCGCCGCGATAGCCGCCACGGTCTCCACCGCCGCCACCGCCGCTGTTGCCACCGCGGTATCCACCACCGCCGCCGCTACCACCGCCGTTGCCACCGCGGTATCCGCCACGGTCTCCACCGCCGCCTGCACCTTCAGTACGGGGACGTGCTTCGTTCACAACGAGGTCACGGCCGTGAAAGCCTTTACCGTTGGTACCTTCGATACCGGCACGGCCGCTATCGTCGTCGGCCATTTCCACGAAACCGAAGCCACGGCTGCGGTTAGTGGCCTTGTCCATGATGATCTTGGCCGAGGTCACCTCGCCGAAAGCTTCAAAAAGCTCGCGGAGATCCTGGTCCTGTGCGGAGTACGCAATGTTGGCGACGTAAATGTTCATGAGTTCGACTGACTGAGTGAGTGTTTTGAGGTTTGTGCGCGCGGTCCACCGGTTCTCGCCAAAGAAACAATGGCCCAAAGCGGGGCGAAATTAGGCGGATCCAGCGTATTTGCAAGCGTCCCGGAAATTTTCCAGTATCAAGGACAGCGCTACGGAAAACACAAGTGGCTGGTACATAGGGAAGTCAAAGAAGCACCAGGCGGTTGACAACCATCAGAGGTCACCTCTTGCATCGACCTTACCTTTGCACGCTTTTCAGACCGCAACTCTCCATGCCCCAAACGACCTTCGCCAAGACCCCGCCTGTTTTCTTTCAACGCCTGCGCGAGGTCACCGAGGAGTATTTCAAGGAGAACAACCTGCGCAAGACCGGCGACGGACGCCTTTATCGAAAGACCGCGATCCTGCTCTCGGCCTTGGTGGGCCTGTATGTGCTGCTGGTCTTCTTCACCCCTTCCTCCGATCTGATCTCGATAGGGCTTTGCATGGTGCTTGGAGTGGTGGTCGCCAGCATTGGCTTCAATGTGATGCATGACGGTGCGCACGGAAGCTACAGCCGGCGTAAATGGGTGAATGAGATGATGGGCCATTCGCTGAATCTTCTGGGCGGCAGCGTCCACTTCTGGAAACTCAAGCACAATGTGAACCACCACACCTTCACCAATGTGGAAGGCTTGGACGACGATATCGACATCAAGCCTTGGGTGCGCGTACATGAAGGCCAGCCCAAGCATTGGTTCCACCGTTTTCAGCACATCTACGGTCTATTGCTCTATGGGCTCACCTATCTCTTTTGGATCTCCTACAACGACCTGAAGAAATACTTCACCGGCAAGATCGCCGACAACACACGGATGAAGCCGATGAACGTGAAGGAGCACATCATTTTTTGGGTGACGAAAGTGACCTACGTCTCGGTCTTCCTATTGCTTCCCATGTATTTCGCCGGAGTGGCTCCCACGCTGGTAGGCTATGGGGTGATGGTATTCGTCACGGGCGTGTTCATCGCGGTGGTGTTCCAATTGGCGCATGTCGTGGAGCATACGGAGTTCGTTCGTCCGGAGGTGGATGGTGGAAACATCGAGAGTGAATGGGCCATCCATCAGGTGGCCACCACAGCCAATTTCGCTACGCGCAACAAGATGTGGAACTGGCTCTTTGGCGGTCTGAATTTTCAAGTGGAACACCATTTGTTCCCCAAGATCAGCCACGTGCATTACCCCGCATTGAACAAGCGCCTGAAACAAGTTTGCGCGGAGTTCAATGTTCAGTATCGGGAATTTCCGACGTTGCGCAGCGCGCTCTGGTCACACCTGGTCTATTTGCATCGCGTGGGCATCGCTTGAACCAGCGTGGCTCAGTGTTCAGGTCTTAAGGTAGAGAATGCCGCGGCCTTCGTCGTGGGATCAACATACAGGATATTCATCCCACGGCAGGTAGCAGCATTCTCGCGTCGGCAAGGAGTCCGTCTGGAAGTGCCGATCGCGGATCGAGCGATCCTCACCCTGCCAAGGCTACTCCACCACCATCGGCATGTCCTTGGGATACTTCACAGTGTAGCTAAAGCCGGCCTTCTTGGTCGCCTTCGGATCCAAGGCGAGCTTCCAAGTAAGGAAGCCCTTCTGTTCATCCACCTCCGCGCCACCGGTATCGCCCAGCTTCACCTCCACCTCGCTTTTCGGGCTTAGCGGATATTGGTCTCGTAGTTCCAGTGATACAGGCACAGCCTTGGTGTTGCGCACGGTGATGTCCCAACCTACTGACACTGTGCGCTTGCTGCCGATCGTCGCTTTGTCATTCGTGGTCTTGCGCTTCACACGTTCAACGGTTATGCCTTTGTCGCCACCCAGCGAGATGTCCAGCGTGTCCTTAGGCTGGTCCAGTTGCAGGAAGCTCTTCCCGACATAGGTTCCTTCGAAGAAGATGTTCGCCTCGCCCGCTAACAGGTTCAGATCCTCCCAGCCGGTGGTGCGCGCATAGAGGAATGCGTCCTTGTCCAGCTTCGGTGTGCAGTACCAGGTGTATGTGGCAGGGATCATATGCGTGTTCACACCGACCGTGTGCCCCAACCCATCGGCAGGTACGCTGAAGGGGGCATCAATGCTGAACTCCAAGGTGGTAGTGTGTTGGGAAATGGTGTTCGCCACTTGGGCATTGACCTTCACCCCGTCAATGTAGTTGTAGGTATTTTCTGAACGAGAGCCACGTATCGCAATTGGAGCATCGGAAGTCGCCTTGTCCATGCTCTCGTAAACGACAGGATTCGGGTATTGCTGGGATAACGTCCACGGATAGAGCTCAGGCATGATGCCGCCCAACGTGGGATCGCCGCTGCTGAGCGAAAGTGCCACCTTGTTCCAGTCCACACCCGTGTTGTTCACCACCTGCGCCTTCATGGCGAGTTCAATGGGCTTATCGGTTCCAGTGGCGCGCAGGTCGTAGGCTGGCGTCCACGAAGCGCTGGGCACGAAGTAGGTGAGCGTGAAGGTGGCATTCGCCTCAGATGGCGCGCTGATCTCCAGCACCACCTCGCTGGTGGGACGCGGTGCTTGGGCCTGCAACTGTTGCACTTGTTGGCGCAGCTTCGTGAGGTCGTCGTTCAATGTGGCGAGCTTCTCGGTCTGTGCCAATTGCCCGGCCTTGATGGCCTTCATCCGGTCCCGCACATAATCATTCACCGCCTGCAACTGGCTCGCGGACACACCGCTCTGTTGCCCACCGATCGCGATATTCTTGAGAAGCAATTGCTCTTCTTGGTCCCACACCGCTTTGGCGCCATTCTCGGTATTGTAGTCGTGCTCCTTCGCCTTGACCCGCGCTTGCAAGTCTGTGATCTCCTTGGTATTTGGGCTTTCGGTGAGGTAGTTCATCCGTTGCGCCACGGACAAGATCGAATAACCACCTTTTCCCGTCACCTGGATGCTCTGCGGGTCCATGTCCTGCTCCAAGCCGGTGAAGATCAAGGTGGCGCCACCAGCGCTTATCGTGACCTTCGCGTTGCGCGTAACCTGTGCGCCACTCAAGAAGACCTTGGCAGCCGTGACCGTGCTGGCCACAGGCTTCTCATCATCGGCGGCGCGAGATGAGAATGGGATCGACGCAGCAAGAAGAAGTGAAAGGGCTATTGGATTGCGCATAGGAATTATATGGTTTTCACGAAAGTATCCCGCGGATCGCGCCGCGATGCACACGACGTGCCGAAAGTCAGACAAGGCTATTGAACAATTATCGCAGGCGTATAGACCGTATTGCTGACATGAAGTGCGCGGTCCGCGATGCGCACGCTAAAGCGAACAGTGTCGCCGGGGGCTTGCGGAAGGACCAGCGGACTGATCTCCACCGTGATATCGCCTTGCAGCGCCTTGTTCTGTCCGGTCGGCGTGATCACGGGGATGCGATAATAGAGCGGAAGGGTGAAGTTCTGGATCACCCATGCGCCATCCACCATGCGGTAGTAGTCCACGAAGAAATTATGGTACCACTCACTTCCGGGATTGTAGGGAGCAAGCGTATCTCCTTGGCCGAGTCCGATGTCCCCGTCGCCATCGGTAAAGGTGATGGTGAGCTCGGAGGAGTCCGGTCGCTGGACATAGGACTTGTACTCGATATGCGGCTCGATGGGGAATTGCTCCGTCTTGAGGCAGGAAGACAATACCACGACCGTGAGCAGCAACGCCCCGGATACTTTTGCAACGGCCGAACGGTCTTTCTTCATCGCTCCCACAAAAGTATGAACGGCGCAGCGCCCTCCCCCATTGTGGCCCCCGCGCTTCTTGAAAAGCCGTTCCGAGTCGATGGCTCAGAAGCCTTTTCGAAGTTGGCACTGGAACTGTTCGCATTGCACGCCGCCCATAACCCTGTATATCGCGAATACCTGCAAGCCTTGGGGATCGACCCCGCCAGCATCACCTCTGTGGAACGCATTCCTTATCTCCCAATAGGGCTTTTCCGCAACCGACGCGTGCTCTTGGATGGACTGGATGCGTCTCCCGAGAAGATCGGGACGAAACACTTGCAATTCACCAGCAGCGGCACCACCGGTCCGGTCACCAGCACGCACCAGGTGCCATGGCCCGAATTGTACGAGCGCTCATTCCTCACCTCTTTCAGTGCGGAATATGGGCTGCCGGAGCGATGGCGCGTGCTGGCGCTTCTACCCGCTTACTTGGAGCGACCCGGAAGTTCCTTGGTCTACATGGCGGAGAAGCTCATCGCCCGCAGCGGCGACAGCCAAAGCGGCACATGGCTGCACGACCTCGACGGCTTGGCTGATCTTCTGCGCTCAAGTGAGGACGACGGCGTGCAAACCCTGCTTCTGGGCGTACCGTTCGCGTTGCTTGACCTTGCGGAAAAACATCCGATGCCATTGCAGCATACGGTGATCATGGAGACCGGCGGGATGAAAGGACGACGACCGGAAATGGTGCGCGATGAATTGCACCGCATCCTGAAGCAGGCATTCTCCGTGGAGCATATCCACAGCGAGTACGGCATGACGGAACTGCTATCACAAGCGTGGTCGCAGGGCGTAGGGCGCTATCGCTGTCCGCCATGGATGCGGGTACTGACGCGGGATGTGAATGATCCCTTCTCACGTGTTCCGGCGGGGCGCACCGGCGGCATCGATGTGATCGACCTGTGCAACATCGCCAGCTGCCCGTTCATCTCCACGCAAGACCTCGGGCGCATTCATTCCGATGGATCCTTCGAAGTGTTGGGGCGCTTCGACAACAGCGACCTGAGGGGATGCAATTTGTTGGTGGAGTGAAAGCCAACTGCAACGACGCAACGGGAACGCAACGCCTTAAACGCAAGCGGCGCAGCGCGGATCCGAGGAGGAGATCAGACCACCTTCACCAAGAAGTAGTTCTTCTTGTCGCGTTGCTGAACAGAACTAGCGCGCTGGACCAAATTCGTTCGCTTGAGCCTCGCTCTTGGTGAAGAGCAACCAAAACAAGCCGAACGGATGGATTAGCCACCGCCAAGGCTTTCCTATATCATGGCATCGCTTGAGTCCTTGAGCAATGAACAGCCAAACAAGAGGAATCTCTATTAACCCCCAATACCAAGGTGGAGATAGACTAGCGTAGATAAGGTCTATCGAAATTGGACAGCCCACAAAGAGCAAAGAGGCAATCGCAAACTCAAACCTCCCGCTTCGGCCCGTAAATGAAAATGGTCTGCGGAACATGACTCACACCACCTTCACCAAGAAGTAATTCCTCTTTCCCCGTTTGACAGGGATGTATTGACCATGCACCAATGCATCCTCTTTGACGACGTACGTGTCCGAAACGGAGGAGCCACTGATATGGACGGATCCTTCTTTGATTGCTCGCCTCGCCTCGCTTCCCGATGGTAGAAAACCGATTGACCCCGAAAGAAACTGCACGACGGGAATACCTTTCTGAAGGTCTTCCAAAGTAATCGTCGTGTTCGGCGTTTCATCGAAAATCTGATTCCAGACTTTCTTTGGGAGACCCTGCATTTCCTCCTTTGTGCTTACCGAGAACAGCCCCTCTGAGGCTTGGATCGCGCCCCCCAATTCCTCCGCGCCATGCACCAGCCTAGTGATGTGGCCCGCGACAACCTTCTGCAGTTTCCGCTCATGCGGTGCCTTGGAGTGATCCGCAATCAAGGCCTTCACCTCCGACTGTGACCACGGCGTGAAAATGGCCGCGAATTTCGCCGCGTCCGTATCGCTCGCGTTCAACCAGAATTGATAGAACTTGTAGGGTGAGGTGCGCTCGGCGTCGAGCCACACGTTGCCGCTTTCGCTCTTGCCGAACTTGCTGCCATCCGCCTTGGTGAGTAGCGGCGTTGTGATCGCGTAAGCCTCGTTGCCACCCATGCGCCGGATCAGTTCCGTGCCGGTGGTGATGTTGCCCCATTGGTCGCTGCCACCCATCTGCACCGTGCATTCCTCGTGCTGATTGAGCCACCAATAGTCATAACCCTGCACGAGCTGGTAACTGAACTCGGTGAACGAGAGCCCGGACTCCAAGCGGCTCTTCACGCTGTCCTTCGCCATCATGTAGTTCACCGTGATGTGCTTGCCCACGTCGCGGATGAAGCGCAGGAAGCCCATGTCCTTGAACCAGTCGTAGTTGTTCACCATGCGCGCGGCGTTGCTACCGCTGTTGAAATCAAGGAAGCGCTCCAGTTGCTTCTGCACGCATGCTTGATTGTGGCGAAGTGCATCTTCGTCGAGCAGGTTGCGCTCGCTCTTCTTCCCGCTGGGATCGCCCACCATGCCCGTGGCCCCGCCTACCAACGCCACCGGCTTGTGGCCGCAGCGTTGGAAATGCACGAGGATCATGATCTGCACCAGATTACCCACATGGAGCGAATCCGCCGTGGGGTCGAAGCCGATGTAACCGCTCGCCGGGCCTTTCATCAAATGCTCCTCCGCGCCAGGCGTGCTGTCCTGCAACAATCCGCGCCAGCGGAGCTCCTCTACAAAATTGATCACTGCCATTTTTTTAACGCGAAGTGCGCAAAGGTCCGATACTTACCGGACGCAAAGAAAGGCGAGCCCATCCTTGCTCTGACCAATCATCATCGAGGCTTATCCCGAAGCGGCGTGGAGATAACTTGCACCCGCGCCATTGGGCGCCCGTGTGTTGCACGCTACGTTCGTGGACCAATGCTTTGCCTCTATTTCTTCTCGATGCAAGGCGGAACACGCGCAGCATAGCGTGGGCTACGGCGAAGTATTCCAACGCAGCAGAAAGGAGAAAGAGGGGTGAAGCGGTTAAGGAACGTAGCGATCAATACACGAGGATGGACTTGGTGACCGGTGGAACAGGTATCGTGGGCGCGCATGTGCTGGATGCACTGCTGACAGAGGGCCGCGCCGTGCGTGCAATACTTCGCAAAGGCTCAGAGCCATCCATCGTGCAACGGATCCTTGTGCACTATCACGCGGATGGGGCCGAGCGCTTCCAACGGATCCAGTGGGTGGAGGGAGATCTGTTCGATGTCTGCGCATTGCGCGAGGCTATGACCGATGTGGAACATGTCTACCACTGCGCTGCGCTGGTCTCGTTCGATCCGCGCGACATGGAGCAACTCCAGCGAACCAACGTGCGTGGCACGGCCAATGTGGTGAATGCCGCGCTCGATACCGGCGTGAAGCGGCTCTGCCACGTAAGTTCCACAGCCACGATCGGCGGCGGTCTTGATGGAGGCACGGGAGACGAGACCAAACCCTTTGTACAGGATAAACAATCCTCCGCCTATTCTATCAGCAAGGCGGATGCGGAGCTGGAGGTGCATCGCGGCATCGCGGAAGGCCTGGATGCGGTGATGGTGAACCCCTGTGTGATCATCGGACCCGGTATGGCCGCGCGAAGCAGCATGACGATGATCGAGCGTATTCGCAAAGGATCGCGCTTCTTTCCCGGAGGAAGCAACGCGATCGTCGATGCACGCGATGTCGCGACCGCCATGACGCGTTTGATCACAGAGGGCAAGATCGGAGAACGATACCTCCTGATCGGTGAAGGACTTTCCTACAAGAAGCTGTTCACGCTGATCGCTGCAAGTTCCGGAAGACCTGCGCCTTCGCTCCTGCTGCCTTCGTGGGCGTTGGGATGGGCTTGGCGCGCGGAATCCCTGCGCACTCTCTTCGGCGGGCGCCCGCTGGTCACACGGAACACGGCGCAAACGGCATCACGCACGAGGCACTACGATGGTTCCAAGGTCGAGCGGCTTTTGGGGATCCGCTTCCGTTCCGCGAAGGAAGCGATCGCGAATGTGGCAGCGTTCCTGGATCGGGGATGATCCGCGGTCCATTTCCGCAATTCTCGCATATGAAAGCAGGTAAGCTTCGGCAGGCAGAAGCTCAATGGCTCGTGCTGTCCGCTCGCTGCTGCAGGTCGTTCAGGACATCCTGATACACTGACTTCAGTTGGTCCGGCTGCTTCACGTACGCATCATAGGTCGCCTTGAAATCCGCTTTGGTGACTCCTTCCTTCTTGAACAACTCCTCGTAGTAGTGCGCTGCAGGGCTGTCATCACGTTTATCCAGCGTCATCTCCTGATCCACCCGGGCTTCTATCAGTAGCGAGCCCATCAGAACCTGCTCGAACTTCTTGCGGTCCAATGGCCCTTGCGGCGGCTTCTGGGAACCTCCGCAGGCAACGAGGAACACCAACAGCAGGACGATGACGATCCTCATCTGTCGAACAGTGCACGCATGCCACGGACGGATCGGTCCACTTCGCCGTCCGCGTATGCCAGTTGTCCATTCACCCAAGTGCGCAAAACACGGGAGCGAAAGCGTTGCCCTTCGAAAGGTGACCAGCCACATTTGTAGAGCAGGTTCGCTTTTGTGACAGTCCACGGCGCGTCGAGGTCCACAAGGACGAGGTCCGCCTGCTGGCCTTCGCGAATAAAGCCGCGATCCTTTACTTGGAACATCCGCGCCGGTGCGTGGCACATCTTCTCCACCACCTCTTCCAACGTGAACACACCTTGATGCATCAATTCGAGCATTGCCGGAAGGGCGTGCTGCACCAAAGGCCCACCGCTTGGACAATGCGTGTAAGGCTGCTCCTTCTCTTCCAGCGTGTGCGGAGAATGGTCGGTGGCGACCACATCGATCCGCCCATCCTTCACTGCATTGCGGATCGCCTCGCGGTCTTCAGCGGTCTTTACCGCAGGATTCCATTTGATGAACGAACCCTTGGACGCATAGTCGGCATCCGTGAACCAGAGGTGATGCACACAAGCTTCCGCGGTGATCCGCTTGCCTTCCAGCGGCCCCGGCACGAACAGCTCCAACTCGCGGGCGGTACTGATATGCAGTACGTGTAGCCGGGTACCATGCCTCTTCGCCGAGGCCACGGCATTGCTAGAGGATAGCCAGCACGCCTCCGCACTGCGGATCAACGGATGCTGCTCGATGGGGATGTCGTCGCCAAAGCGCGCCTGGGCCTCGGCCATGTTCTTGCGTATGGTCGGCTCATCCTCCGCATGCACCGCGAGAAGCATTTGCGCTTCTTTGAAGAGCTTGTCCAGCGCCTCTTCATTGTCCACCAGCATGTTGCCGGTGCTGCTTCCAAGGAAAGCCTTCAATCCGCAAACGGTCGTGGGGTCGGTGCGCAACACCTCATCGATGTTGGTGTTGCTGGCCCCCATGTAGAAGGAATAGTTCGCCACGCTGGAGGCCGCGCCCATGGCGTATTTCAGCGTGAGCAATTCCTGTGTCAGCGTTTGTGGGATCGTGTTGGGCATCTCCATGAAGGTGGTGATACCGCCCGCCACAGCTGCTGCGGAACCATGCGCGATGTCCTCCTTGTACGTGAGGCCCGGCTCACGGAAATGCACCTGATCATCGATGGCGCCCGGCAGCAGATGCTTGCCTTTCGCGTCGTGTTCCTTCACACTCTTCGCGTTGCCAATGCCCTCCGTTGCGACGTGCTCGACGAAACCATCGCGCACCAGCACATCCGCGGGCGTGACAAGGCCCTCGTTCACCACGCGGACGTCACGGAGCAACCAGCTATTCATGTCTTGGCCGCCTCACTTTGGCGGATCATGTATCGCATCTTCAACACGCCAAGAAAAGCCTCGTGGAAAATGTTCGCACTCATCTTGCTCTTGCCCTTCACACGGTCGATGAAGGTGATGGGCACTTCCTGGATGCGCAGGCCTGCGAGTTTCACACGGTACTTCATCTCGATCTGGAAGGCGTAGCCGACGAAATGGATCTCGTCCAAGGGCAATGCACGCAAGGTGCTGGCGCGGTAGCAGACGAAGCCCGCCGTGGTGTCGCGCACATTGAGCCAGAGGATCAAGCGCACATAGAGTGAGGCGCACCAGCTCAGCAGGATGCGGTTCCAGGCCCAATCGCTCACACGACCTCCCGTTACGTATCGCGAGCCCACGCTCATATCCGCTCCACCAGAGTCGCACGCATCGTAAAGCCGAAGCAGGTCGTCGGGTGCATGGCTGAAGTCGGCGTCCATCTCGAAGATGAACTGGTAGTCCCGTTCCAAGGCCCACCTGAATCCTGCGATGTAGGCGGTCCCTAGGCCCAGCTTCCCTTTCCGTTCCAGCAGATGCACGCGCTCGGGCTCACTCTGCTGCAGTTCCCGGACGATGTCAGCGGTACCGTCGGGGGATCCATCATCCACCACAAGCACATGAAAGGGCGGCTCCAAACGAAGCACATGTGCGAGAATGTCGCGGATGTTCTCCTTCTCGTTGTAAGTGGGAATGATGACGAGGCGGTCCGGCATGCTTGGGGCCGCAAAGGTGCGGGAAAAAGAAAAGGAGAAAGCGCACAGTAGCCAGCAGATAAAAGATTCCATATCGCGATCGGTCGCACCACTGTGCCTGAGAGCCGCCTCAATGTGGCGGCCCTTCTCTTAGCGAACATATTTGCCCTGGGATCTACGCCCTTCCCATGCGGGAGGACCACTACTGCCGAACAATGACCAGCTGAGATCGTTGGCCCATTGAATAAGACGATCTTCTTTACTATGCCTGTCAATATCAGAACCAGCATGAGCAATACTGAAATGGTGATCCACCGTGCCAAGGACCTCGCTCTTACCTATGGCCCGAAGGTGATCGGTGCCATCGTAGTTCTCATCGTGGGGCTGTGGGTGGTGCGTGTGCTGGTGAACATGATGAAACGGGTGCTGGAGAAACGCGATGTGGACCCCGGCTTGATCCCCTTTCTGAGCGGGGTAGTAGGCGCAGTGCTACGTGTAGGATTGATCATCAGCGTGATCCAGATGATCGGCATCGAGACCACGAGCTTCGTCGCCGTGCTGGGCGCTGCAGGATTGGCGATCGGCTTGGCGCTGAGTGGAACGCTTCAAAACTTCGCAGGCGGTGTGATCATCCTGCTCTTCAAACCATTCAAGGTGGGCGACTTCATAGAGGCACAAGGACAGAGCGGAACAGTGCACAGCATCCAGATATTCAACACCGTATTGAAAACGCCCGACAATAAGACCGTGATCTTGCCGAATTCACCGATCAGCACGGGCGCCGTTGTGAATTACAGCACAGAGGCACAACGCCGCGTGGACATGGTATTCGGTATCGGCTACGCGGATGATATCGATACAGCGAGGTCCGCGCTGGAGGAACTCATCCGAAGGGACACCCGTATGTTGAGGGAACCCGCGCCGCAGATCGTAGTGGCTGAGCTGGCAGACAACTCAGTCAACTTCAAGGTGCGGGTCTGGGTAATGGCCGCCGACTATTGGGAGGTGTTCTTCGACATGCAGGAGCAGGTGAAGAAGAGCTTCGACGCCAAGAACATCAGCATTCCCTTCCCGCAGATGCAGGTGCACACCGGTCAAAGGTCAGTGGATCATTGACCGCAGTGGCGTTCCCCGGTTGTTAAGGGCTCGGCGAAGCAGACAAGGCCAATGAAGCGTTGGGATCACTGCCTCCAAGCCAGCGCGATCAACGCTTCCGGGCCACTATCGCGATGGCACTCATGTGTTGCTCATACTTCCGAAAAACCCTGCGCATCGCGAGGATGCGGGTGCGGGCCTTGGGCTGCGTGAGGATGTTGAAGATGATGCGCAACGTGCGGAAGACGCCTTCGTCATCGATGATCCGCGACGGTTCCAGCAGGTGCATCGGATTGGTCATTACGCGGGTAACGGTAAAACCTTCCGCCTCCAACATCGCGGTCCATTCCGCTTGTGTCAGCGGACGGGCATTCACCTTGAGCGTTTCGGCCAGGTCGCGCTGGATCTGCTTCTTATCCGCTGCAGGGATCGCATCCGGGGTAAGCGCGATCTCGTGGATCCCATAAAGTCCACCGGGCCGCAGTAGTCGATGCGCTTCGCGAATGATCTCAGCCTTCCGGTGGTCCGCCTGCATGGTGAGCATGGCCTCTCCGTAGACCTTGTCGGCGGATTCATCCTTCAATGGGCTGCAGCAGGCGTTGCCGATGACGATCTCCCGATCGGGGCCCGTCAACTTCTTTCGGAGGATAGCCGCCGCCTCCTCATTCAACTCCACGCCTTTGTAGCTCTTTGGATGTCGCGCCAACGCGATCTGCGCGGTGAAACCTAGGCCGGGCGCGAATTCCACGAGGTCGTCGGTAGGCTTTACATCCAACTCGCTCATCAATTGCATGGTGAGTTCCTTGCCTCCGGGCCGCAGGACCTTCTTACCCATCTTGGCCAACAGCCAATGGCCTTGGTCGGCGTTCAACGTCTGGTTCGCTGTTGACCGGTGGGCCGGATCTACGACTCCTTCCCCCTCCAACTTGGGGGCTTCCATCACTTCCTGTTCGAGCATGTCCTTCTTATTTGGAATAATTCCAAACAAGGGTACCGCGATCATCAGGAGACCATATTGAGGAATGTCAGTCTTTGTAGAAAATGGGAAACGCCCCTGGAATTCCAGGGGCGTTCCATGCTTCGTATTCTAGGCCTACTTGGAGAGCACCTTGAATTCGGTCCGGCGGTTTGCTTGATTTTCCTGATCGGTGCATTTGCCGCATTCGCAAGGCTCCACGGGGCGTGTTTCGCCGTAGCCCTTCGCCACCAACCTATCCTTGTCGATGCCTTGCTTCACCACATAATCCACAGCGCTCTGAGCCCGCTTCTCGGAAAGCGTCATGTTGTAGGCGTCCTTGCCGCGGCAATCGGTGTGTGAGCTCAGTTCGATCTTCACGGTCGGGTTGTCGATCAGGGTTTGCACGAGCTTGTCCAACTCCACGCCAGCGTCCGGACGTATGTTCCACTTGGCAACGTCGTAGTAGATGTTGTCCAAGCGCACCACTTGGTCCACTTTCAGCGGGAAGAGGTTGAAGTCCGTGTGGATCACCGTGTTCGACTTGCCCTTGGTGGTGATGCGTGCGCTCTGCTTGAAGAATCCGTCCTTGGAGACCTTGATGCGGTAGCCGGCCTCGGGCTGCAGAGCGAATTGGTATTTCCCATCAGGACCCGTGGCCAGCTGCTCGACGACCGAATCATTCGCATTGCAGAGTTGGACCACTGCACTGTCCAGCGGAGCTTTGGTATCTCCTTGTTGGACCACCCCTTCCGCCCCGTAATCGTAACGCTCCAGCTGGAGTGCCACGTTACTGAGGTCGTCCTTGGTCGGATCCAAGGTGGCCAAGGCCTGTCGGTAACCGGCCTTGGTGGCGACAACCGAATAGCTGGGACTATATGGAACGGCGATGCTGAACTCGCCATCCTCCAAGTAGGTGACCTTCGCGCCCTCGATCACGCTCCCTTTGGCATCCTTCACTTCCAATTTGTAGCCGCTGAGCGGCGTTTGTGCCAGCTTGTCGAGCACTACGCCGGCGATCCGGGTGACGGGCGGATGCACGGTGCATCCGTATATGTCGTCGCTGCCCATGCCGCCCGGTCGGTCGCTGAAGAAGAAGCCCGTGCTATCGTCAGCCAGAAGGATCATTCCGCGGTCGTTGCTGGAGGTATTGATGGGATAACCCATGTTGAAGACATGACCTGTGCCCGTCGGTTTCAGCTGCACCGTAAAGATGTCGTACCCACCCAGTCCGGCTTGACCGTTACTGCTGAAGTACAAGGTGCTGTCAGCCGTGATGAAGGGATACATCTCATCACCCGGCGTGTTCACCTCCGGACCGATATTCTTGGGCGTGCTCCAAAGACCGCCTTGATCGTTGCAGTACCAAATGTCCGTGCCACCGGAGCCGCCCGTCATGTCGCTCACGAAATAGAGGCGCTTGCCATCGGGTGATATGCTGGGCTGGCCGAAGTTGTACTCGGGGTCATTGAAAGCGAATGGCTGCACATCGCCCCATTCCGGCTGGCCGAATTCACCTTTGTGGATGTCGGCGAAGTAGATGCCCAACTTCAATTCGCCGTTCTTGGCCTTTTTGATCTTTCCGTTCACGAAGTTGTCACGGGTGAAATAGAGCCGCTGGCGGGTAGGATCGAATGTTGCGGTGCCATCATGGAAGCGGCTGTTGAGGCCGCGCCGCAACACCACAGGATCGGTAGCGATACCACCGCTGTCCAGCAGTGCCGAGAACAGATTGAGGAAGGGTTCTTGGTCCCATTTGTAGCGGGTGCGCCCACCGACGCCTTCGCCGCGTGCGCTGCTGAAAATGAGAAGTCCCGGCATCAGCGCCGGTGCCAGATCCGCTTCTGCGGAGTTGATGGTCAAGGTTCGCACGGCGTTGCGTGTGCTGTCGACCATCAGTTTCTTGAAGAAGTCGCCATTCTCCGTATACGCTTTTGCCCATTGGTCGTCCGGTGCCTGCAAGGCATAGGTGGCGTACCAAGTGAGTGCGCCGTTGTAATCCCCTTTCGAACGCAGCAGGTTCGCATAGGAATGGATGTCGTCCGGTGTTGCGCTCCCCAGGTCAATGAGTTTCTTGTACGTGTCGGCGGCCTTTCCGTATTGTTCCATGCGGCCATATGCGAATGCCAACTGCCGGTAATCATCCGGCACGGCCTTCCCCTTGGCGATGATATTCTCATAGATCTTCGCCATATGCGGGTAATCGAATACGGCGGCATCGTGCTCGGCCATGCGCCGCTTTAAGGTCTGGCCCTGCGCCGCTGGCACCGCGAAAAGCAGCAGCATCAGAGCGATGAGGAAGTGATGGGGCCGCATGATCAAGGTCCTGTGCATGGGTCAGAAATAACGCGGTGAACGGATGCCACTGAGCTTCTTCCCGAACTCGACGCCGAGCATGAACTCGTGCGAGCCACCGGTATAGCCGTTCAACGCGGACAAGGGATAATCGTAGGAGTAGCCCACCGACAACGCGTCGGAAATGTTATACTGCACAAGGGCTCCCACCGCGTCCGTATATCGGTAGAATGCACCGAGCCACAGCTTTTCATAGAACAGGAAGTTTGCGCTGAGGTCAAGGCTCAGCGGGGCTCCATTCACGGCTTGCAGCATGAAGGTGGGCTTGAACTTGGTGAAGTCGCCCATGTCGAAGACGTAGCCGCCTGTGAGGTAGTAGTTCGCACGCTGGCCCGGCTGGCTCACGAACTGCAGGGAGTCCGTTTGGAAGAAATCCGTGCGCAGCATCTTGGGCGAACTCAATCCCAAATAGAAGCGGTCGCTATACCACATCACGCCGAAACCGAATTGCGGATCGGTCTTGGATGTAACGTCTTGTTGGAACACCTGGTCACCGGATTCCAGTGGATGGAGCTCCGCGAATTTTCCTTGGAAGAAATTCACGCCCCCCTTCAATCCAAAGGCCAGCTTCTGTCCACCGCCGAGAAATATGCGGTAAGAGAGGTCCATGACGATATCATACTGCGTTACTGGTCCATACTCATCGCGCATCAATGTGCCACCAAGTCCGAGACTCTGCACGAGGAAGGGGCTGTGCGCGGTGAGTGTCTGTGTGGTCGGAGCACCGGCGAAGCCCACCCATTGCTGGCGGCTGAGAGCCTTGATGCTCATGCGTTCGGCGCTGCCGGCATACGCGGGATTGATCGCCAGCAAGTTGAACATGTACTGGGAGAACTGCGGGTCCTGCTGGGCGTGTGCCTGTCGGGGCAACATTACGCCGAGCGTCAGGATCGCCCCGAGTATCAGCAGTTTCCGTGGAAGGGCCTTGGTCACCATCGACATAGGAATGTTGAAGGGTGCGTTCATGGTCATCGGCGGAGATAGATGTAGCCTGTGATGACCTCCTTGCCATCACCTGGATCCAGGATGAAGTAGTACGTGCTCTCCGGTAGGTCCTTGCCCCAGTTCAATTTCCCTTCGCTCGCTCCGGTCCAGGTATTGGTGTACGGACTTCGCTCATACACTTTGTTTCCCCAACGGTTGAAGACCTGGAAGGAGTTGTTCGGATAATACTCCAAGCCTTGCACCACGAAGATGTCGTTCACGCCGTCCCCATTGGGCGAGAAGGCGTCCGGTACCACGAGGGTGCTGCAATCGTGAAGGACGATCGAGATACTGTCGGAGGAAGATCCACAAGCGCCATTATCCACCACCCAGACGAACACGTTGGTGCCCGACTGCAATCCGGTGACTGCCGTGGTCGCCAATGTGGGATCTGTAAGATCACCGTGACCCATCACCAATTCCCAATGTCCGATCGCTGTGCTGAAGACCGGTGTCGCCGCCAGCTGTGCGTCAGTGGTGTCTTGGCAGATACGCTGATCGGGGCCCGCTGATGCAGGAGGTACGGAGCTATCGAACACCTGAACGATCACCTCATCGGAGCTGCTTCCACAAACACCGTTATCAATCGACCACGTGAAACTGGTGCTGCCGAAACCGACCCCTGTGATGGTGGTGTTATGGTCTGCCGGATCGGTAATGATGGCGGTATCCGATTCCGTGGTCCAGGTGCCTACCGCCGGGAATACGACGGCGTTGCCGAACATATCGACATCCACCGGCCCCGGTTCGCAGAACTGTTGATCGGGACCAGCATCGGCAGCGGGTTGCGCTTGTCCATCAAAAATGGTCACCACTACCGTGTCTATGATAGGGCCAACACTGCACGGGCCGTTATCCACTGACCAGATGATCACGGTCTGCCCGACATCCACACCGGTCAGCGTTGTATTCGGGTCCGTCGGATCGCTTAGTGTCCCCGTGCCGCTGAGGATCGTCCAAATTCCTTGTGCTGGCAATGCCACGGCGGTCCCGACCAAGGCCACGGTCGTCACCGGGCTGCAGAGTTGCTGATCGGGTCCTGCGGAAACACTTGTGAGGGTGTTGTCGAAGACCTGAATGCTCATCTGGTCGGATATGGTTCCGCAGGGTCCATTGTCCACTGTCCACGTATAACTATTGATCCCCGGTGCGATGCCTGTTACCATCGTATTCGGGTCGTTCACATCAGCAAAGTTTCCGCTGCCTGCGGTCACCGTCCATGTGCCGATGCCGGGGAAGTCGACCGGAGTCGCCGACATGGTAGCACTATCAGCAGGTGTGCAGAGGTCTTGGTCCGGTCCCGCATTCGCGCTGGCGGTACTGCTATCGAATACCACCACATGCATGGTGTCCGTGGTGATCCCGCAAGGGCCATTATCCACCGTCCATACCAGAACGTTGTCTCCTAAGTCCGCACTGGTCACCAGCGTATTCGGGTCGGCGGAGTCGACCAGTGTCGCTGCTCCGGACACCACCGACCAGAAGCCTATACCGGGTGCCGCCACAGCACTTGCCGACAATTGGAAGTGAGGCACGGGCGAACAGAAACTCAAGTCGGGACCAGCATTCGCAGCGGGCACGCCACCATCGAAGAGCTGTACATGCACGGTATCCACCGTGGGCGGACCGAATCCGCAGCTGCCGTTATAAATGGTCCACGTGAACACATTGTCGCCGATGGAGAGGCCATTGATCGTGGTGCTGGGATCATGTACATCCGTGATGGACCCGGTGCCGCTCTCCAAGCTCCACGTGCCCTGCGCAGGGAACAACGGAGTATTCCCCGCCAAACTGACACTGTCGTTCGGCGTACAGCTGGAGAGGTCCGGACCCGCATTGGCGACCGGGCCGAATGGATCGAAGATCGAGATATTCAGCGTGTCGATGAGCGACACTGTGGTAGGACAAGGGCCATTGTACACCGTCCATACAACAGTGGTGATACCGACCGCCAACCCGGTGATCTCGGTATGTGGATCAGTAGGATCGGTCAAGGTGCCCGCACCGCTGAGGATCTCCCATGTGCCACTTCCCGGTGCTTCGGGGATGTCCGCGAACAACTGCACTGAGGTCACCGGTAGGCAGAGTTCAAAATCATTACCGGCAAATGCACCGGGCGCATTGGCATCGAAGAGGAAGACCTTCACCGTGTCCAATGTTGGCGGGCCGAAGCCACAGTCCCCATTGAAGATGCTCCACGTGAAGACGTTGGTGCCAACGGACAAGCCAGTGATCGCTGTGGTCGGATCATGAATGTCGGCGATGGTGCCTGTTCCACTCACCAATTGCCAAGTTCCCTCGGCCGGGAAGAGCGGCGTGTTGCCTGCTAACACCGTGCTGTCTTCCGGTGTGCAGTTTGAGATATCCGGACCCGCATTGGCCACAGGACCGAAGGGGTCATAGATGGTGATGGTGAGTGTGTCCGTCAATATCCCGTTGTTGGGGCACGGTCCGTTGTCCAAGGTCCACAACAGGATGGTCTGGCCCACACCAAGTGCTGTGATCTCCGTATGTGGGTCGCTGGGGTCAGTGAGACTTCCAGTGCCACTGAGGATCGTCCACATACCCGTGGCCGGCAATTGCGGGATATCCGCGTCCAGTTGCAGGCTATTCGCAGGCAGGCAGATCGAGATGTCTTCCCCTGCATTCGCAGCGGCAGTGCTATCGCTGAAGATGGTCACCGTCATGGTGTCGCTGGAGATGGCGTTGGCGCAGGGGCCGTTGTCCAGCGTCCAAACGAAGATGTTCGCTCCGATGGCAAGGCCTACCACCTTGGTCTGCGGATCATTCGCATCCGCAAATAGTCCCGCCCCATCGATCACACTCCATGTGCCTTGCGCTGGGAAGATGGGCATGTTGCCGGTGAGCAGCGTACTGTCCTGCGGGGTGCAATACGCTTGGTCCAAACCGGCGGTCGCAGGGGGTGCGTCCACATCATAGATGAAGATGCTCACGCTATCGATGGTGATCCCGCAGACCCCGTTATCGATCTTCCAAGTGAGGATGTTCTCGCCGATGGAGAGGTCCGAAACGCTGGTCGCTGGGTCATTCACATCCGCGAACGTAGCGGTGCCTTGCGCCAAGGTCCATACTCCAATGGCCGGTGCCGTAGGCGTGTTCGCGCCGAGTGTCGTGGTGCTCGTTGGCGAACAGAACGATTGGTCCGCGCCTGCTGCAGCGGGCGGTGCGTCGAGGTTGAAAAGGAAGATGCTGACCTGGTCCGTGGTGATGCCTCCGCAGGGTCCGTTATCCACCGTCCACAAGAAGACGTTCTCTCCTACACCCAGATTCTCCACACCCGATGAGGGGTCCGCAGGATCTGTGATGTCGCCTTGCCCGCTGACCAAGCTCCATTGACCCATGGCAGGGAATATTACTTGACTACCCGCGAAGTTGGTCCCTGTCAGTGGCGTGCAGACCTGTTGATCGTTGCCCGCATTGGCCACAGGGTTGCCAATGTCGTAGATGAAAATGCTCACGAAGTCCGATGTACTGGAGTTTGAACATGGACCATTCAGCACGGACCATTGGAACACATTCTCGCCGACAGAAAGCCCGGTGATCGTCGTGTTGCCTAACGTGGGATCGGTGATGTCTCCTGTTCCTGTCACCAAGGTCCACGTACCTGTCGCCGGGAATGTGATGGCGCTGCCAGCCATGGTGGTGAATGTGTCGGGCTGGCAAAGGTTCTGGTCCGGTCCCGCGTTCGCGATCAAGTTGCCGGAATCGAATACGGTGATCGTCAACTGATCGAAACTGATGCCGTTCTCGCAAGGTCCATTCGTGACCGACCACCGCAGGATGTTCTCGCCTATGCCTAAGCCTGAGACCGCGCTGATCGGCGAATGGATGTTGGCGAACACCGCACTGCCTTGCGTTACCGACCAGGTGCCTTCCGCAGGTAAGGTCACAGGGCTGCCGGCCAGGGTGGTGCTGGTCATCGGTGTACACATCTCCTGATCGGGGCCCGCCGCAGCAGGGAAGTTCAGGTGATCGAACACGCGGATGGATACCGTGTCGCTGGTAACCGGGTTTGCACACGGTCCATTGGTAACCGTCCACACGAAGATGTTCTGCCCGATCTGCAGATCGCTGATGGTGGTGTTGGGCAACGCGGGATCGGTGATCGTGCCGGAGCCACTCACCAGCGTCCAAAGGCCTGTGGCCGGATAGGTCACCGCGCTCCCTGCCATCACCGCAACCCCCGCCGGATCGCAGAATTCCTGATCAGGACCGGCATTGGCCAGGGCATTATTACCGGCAAATACGAAGATCGTTACTTGGTCATCGGTGCTGCCGCAAAGGCCATTTGAAACTGACCATTGGAAGGTATTCGCACCGACACTTAGCCCACTCACAGCGCTGCTCGGACCGTGGATGTTCGCGATGCTTCCGGTGCCTGAGACAAGCGTCCAAGTGCCGACTGCGGGGAAGGTCACCGCGCTGCCGTCGAAGGTGGTGGAACTCACAGGCGTGCAGAGTTCCTGATCATCCCCTGCGGACGCATTCGGCGTATTCGCATCGAAGACGAAAATGCTGACCTGATCCGTGGTGAGGCCGTTGGCGCAAGGACCATTGTTCACCGTCCAAGCCAAGATGTTCTCTCCCACGCCCAAGCCGGTCACCGTGGTGGTGGGACTGCTCGCGTCAGTGATGTTTGCCGTGCCTTGTATAAGTGTCCATGCGCCGGTGGATGGGAAAGTCAGCGTGTTCCCGGCGAGTGTCGTGCTTTCCTGCGGTGTACAGAAGGACTGATCCGGACCTGCATTCGCATTGGCGTTGGTCGCATCATAAACGAAGATGGTCACTTGGTCCGTGGTCAAGGGCTGGGCGCAAGGACCGTTGGTCACGCTCCACTGGAAGACGTTCGCACCGATCGCCAGACCGGTCACCGCGGTAGCAGGATTGTTGGGTGCAGTGATCACGCCGCTACCGCTCACCAATGTCCAAGTTCCTTGCGCCGGGAAGGTCACGATGCTGCCTGAGAGATTGGCCGAAGTGTTCGGCGTGCAGAGCTGCTGGTCCGCACCAGCATTGGCCGCCGGGTTATTCGCGTCATAGACGAAGATGGAGACGAGGTCGTTCGGGGGATTCACCGGACAGGCCCCATTACTGACCGACCAGCGGAATACATTCTCCCCTATCGCCAGCCCAGTGATGCTGGTCAGCGGGTTGTTCACATTCGCGATGATGCCGCTTCCGCTCACCAGGGTCCACGTTCCTTGAGCGGGCGAAGGCGCAGCGCTTGCGGCCATGGTGGTCGAGGTCACCGGAGTGCAGAGCGATTGGTCAGGTCCTGCATCGGAACCGCTGACCGTGTTGTCAAAAATGGTGACGCTCACGTCATCCTGCGTCGTGGATCCCGCGCAGGGGCCATTGCTCACTGTCCAACGGAATACATTCTCTCCAATGGACATTCCGGTGATCGCAGTGGTTGGCGAAGTGGGATCGGTAATGGTGCCGGTGCCGCTCACCAAGGTCCATGCACCGGAGGCTGGGGCAGTGAGGCCGCTTCCACCCATGGTCGCCGAATTGGTAGGGAGACAGAATTGCTGATCCGGACCTGCATTGGCGACCGCGTTGTTCACGTCGAACACCAGGACCGTCATTTGATCCGAAGTAGAACCGCAGGTACCGTTGTCGATGGACCACTCCAAGGTCGTAGTGCCCACCTGAAGACCGGTGGCGTTCGTGTTCGGATCGTGAAGATCCACGAAGGAGGCAGTGCCGTTCAGCACCGACCATGTGCCGATAGCGGGAAGCACGGGGGCGTTGGCGGTCAACGTCACGGATGCAATGGGAGAGCAGATCGCTTGATCCGATCCGGCGTTCGCAGCTGCTGCCGTGCTGGTGAACACATTGATCACCACTTGATCAAACGTGTTCGCATTGGGGCAGGGTCCATTGCTCACCGTCCATCGGAACGTGTTCACTCCTGCTCCAAGTCCGTTGACCTGCGTAGTTGAGCTAGTAGGTGAAACGATGTTTCCTGTTCCACCAACAACCGTCCAAAGGCCGGTGGCCGGTGCGGTGAGCGTGCTTCCGGTAAGTGTAGTTGAAGTAGCAGGAGTACAAAGCTGCTGGTCCGGTCCCGCCGCTGCAACGAGGTTCGCATCATCGAACACAGTGATCGACACTTGATCCGTGCTGGTTCCGCAACCGCCGTTATCCAGAGACCACGCAAGGATATTCACCCCAACGGATAGTCCGTTCACCACGGTATGGGGATCCGTGATGCTGGTGAAATTGGCCGTGCCTTGCACCACGCTCCACGAGCCCGTAGCAGGGGACACGGCAGTGTTGGCCGCAAGCACGGTGGTGGGAAGATTGTCGCAGAGCTGCTGGTCAGGACCAGCATTCGCTTGCTGCGCGCTGCCGTTGAAAAGCGAGATCGTCACCTGGTCGTTCGTAGGGGCTGCACAAGGGCCGTTGCTCACGCTCCATCGGAACACATTCCCTCCCAATGACAGACCGGAGACCGCAGTGGCCGGGTTTGTCGCATCGGCGAAAACACCGGTACCGGAGATCACCGTCCACACCCCGGTGGCCGGACCGACCAAGACGCTACCAGCAAGGGTGGTATTGGTTATAGGGGTGCAAAGGCTTTGATCAGGCCCGGCATCGGCCGTAGGCGTAGCGGCATTGTAGACACTAATGGCCACCTGCGCACTGTTGCTCGGGAACGTGCACGGTCCGTTGTTCACTGTCCATTGGAACAAGTTCACGCCAACGCCCATGTCCGTGATCACCGTGCTGGGCGAGTTGGGCGAGCCTATCGTACCACTACCGCTCACCAAGGTCCAAGTGCCTGTCGCAGGCGCTACGGGAATGGTGCCGGAAACCGTGACCTGGTTCACCGAAGTGGGAACGCAGATACTCTGGTTCGCAGAAACGGAGATCGCCGGGTGCGAACTGGAGAATACGATGAGTGCGACCTGGTCACTGCTAGCGCTGCCCGCGCAAGGTCCATTGGACACGCTCCACTGGAAAACATTCGTGCCAACACCCAGACCGTTGATCGCTGTGGTCGGGCTGGAAGGGGTAACGATAGTACCCGATCCGCTCACCACCGTCCACTGTCCGGTAGCCGGATATATCAGGCTGCTGCCCGCCATGATCGTTGTGTTGGCATTCGAGCACAGTTGCTGATCAGGCCCAGCGTTGGCGGCCGGATTGGTATTATCATAGATGCGGATCAGCACATCATCCATTGTGAGGCCGTTGGCACAAGGACCGTTGCTCACCGTCCAGCGGAATACGTTGTCACCCGTTGCCAAGCCCGTTACCTGAGTGCTCGGACTGTTCGGCGTAACGATGGTGCCAGCGCCGCTCACCAGGGTCCACTGGCCAGTGGCCGGCGCACTGAGCGCACTACCCGATAAGGTTGTCGAAGTGGTGGGGCGACACAACGCCTGATCGGGTCCTGCGTTCGCCACAGCGTTCGCGACGTTGAACACGATGATCGTCACATCATCCTGTGTCACGGGATTCGCGCAAGGACCGTTGGTGAGGGTCCAGCGTAAGGTGTTCGTTCCAACGCTGAGTCCACTTACGACCGTAGTTGGGTTATGCGAATTCGCAAAAATTCCTGTTCCGGCAAGCACCGTCCACGTTCCGATACCGGGCGCCGTCGCCGCGTTGCCCGCAAGGTTCGTGGAAAGTGCGGGCGTACAGAGTTGCTGGTCCGGTCCTGCTTGTGCGACAGGCGCATTCACGTCATAGAGGAAGATCGACACCAGGTCGTTCGGTGGATTCACCGGGCATGGTCCATTGCTCACATCCCAACGGAAGACGTTCTCGCCGATGGCCAATCCAGTGATCGTGCTGGTGGCGCTGTGGATATCGGTGATGGCACCGCTGCCGCTGATCAGTGACCAGGTTCCTTGTGCGGGAGTGGCCGGTGCATTGGCGGCCATCGTCGTTGTGGTGCCAGGCGTGCAAAGGGATTGATCCGGGCCTGCATTGGATCCCGCGACCGTATGATCGTAAGCCGTCACGGTTACTTGGTCCGAAGTGACACCGTTCGAACAGGGGCCGTTGTTCACCGTCCATTGAAACACGTTCGTCCCGATGCTCAGGCCGCTGATCGTGGTGGTGGCAGCGGTCGGCGTGGTGATGGTGCCCGATCCGCTCACAACGGTCCACGCACCCGTTGCTGGAAAGGTCGGTGTGCTCCCGACCAAGGTCACGTTACCCGGTGTGCAGACCTCTTGGTCCGCGCCAGCGTTGGCATTCAAACTACTTCCGGAATAGACGGTCACGGTCACATCATCCGTGGTGATCGCCGGGGTGCAGGGCCCATTATTGATGGACCACCGGAACACGTTTACGCCGACAGGAAGCCCAGTAATGGTGGTGTTACGGCTGTTCGGCGAAGTGATCGTTCCCGTGCCGCTTATCACGGACCATGTGCCGGTGGCAGGTGCGGTAACGACATTCCCGTTCATGGTCACCGATGAGGTCGGCGAGCAGATGGAAATATCCGGACCTGCGTTGGCCACAGGCTGCGTATTGCTATAGATCGTAATCACCACCTCATCCTGGGTAGGTGTCCCGCACGGACCGTTATTGATGGTCCAGCGGAACCGGTTCAAGCCCACTGCCAATCCAGTGACCGAGGTTGTGGGCGAATTCAGTGCGGTGATCGACCCCGCTCCGTTCACCAAGGTCCATGTCCCCACTGCTGGCGATACAGCAGGGTTTCCCGCAAGTGTCGCTGAATTTGAAGGTTGGCAGAATTCCTGATCGGGTCCTGCTGCTGCCGCTGCTTGTGCGGAATTGAAACGCGTCACCGTCACCTGGTCCGTCTGCGTACCACAGGTCTGGTAGTCGACGGTCCATTGGAATACGTTCGGCCCGATGGAAAGCCCGGACACCGTGGAGTTCGCGGAGTGAAGGTTGGCGAAGCTGCCGCTTCCACTCACCACGGTCCACGTGCCTTGCAAGCCCGGATAGGGAAGCACGCCTGCCAACGTTGCGCTGGTGCTACACACAGATTGGTCAGGCCCCGCATCGGCAGCGGTCAACGGTGGCGTCACTTGGATGGAGAACCCGAAATCGTTGGCTCCGACCAAGGGGCAGCCATTGTCCTGCACATGCACCGTGAAGGTGTTGTTCCCGATGTTCGCATCCGTCGGGGTCCAAGTGAACGTGCCCGTGGGAAAAGGTGAACCTGAAATGTTGAAGTTGGCGGTCGGAATGCCCGCGTTCCAACTCATCGTCACCGTCTGCCCAGCATTCACATCATTGGAATTCACGTTGAAGGACACCGGTGTTCCCGCGCAGACCTGCAGGGTGTATGTGCCTGTTCCGTTGATGCCCGATGCCGTAGGCGCGGAGTTGCCCAAGCACGGGCGTACCACCACTTGGACATCGCGTGATGTCTGGCCGACCATCACGCCGTTCCGGTATTCGGTGACCTGATAGCAGACCACGGCCACTTGCAGTACACTGGGCGTCACCGTGATCGTTCCCGTCTGCGCATTCAAGATGACCGCATTCGCCCCGCCGCTGTTCTTGATCGGTTGTGTGGCAGAGTAGCCGGGCTGATAAGGGATGGCCGTACCGGGATAGGTGCGCGCAGGGATCAGTGCATAGACCAGCGAATCTCCATCGGGGTCCACAGCGCCAGGGTTGTAACTAATGGGCTCGCCCAAGCAGAAGAAAGCGGAAGGTGAATTCGTGAAGGTGGGTGTGCTATTGCAGATGCCCGGCGCGTCGTTCAGCTTCGCGTTCAGATAAAGGTTCTGGTTCCCCGGGTTCTGCAAGGAGGTGATCGCGTTGTTGCGGCAGCAGAGCGTCCAATAGATCTCCCAATCCGTGCCCCCGCAAGCAGCGTAGGCTGATAGGTCGATGATCTTCGTATAGGTATAGCGTTCCACACCGTAGGTCCCAGTAGCGCTTACACACCTGTCGATCTCGGAGGCGCAGATCGGGGTTATGATCTGCACGGTGGGGCTGCTTCCGAAGCATTGGGTGAAATTCGCATTGCACGAATTGGAGCGCACCGTGAATTCCAACCCATTGTTGCAATTCGTGGGCGCCGCCACCCCATTGCAATCACGATAGAAGTTGAGGGTCACCAAGTAGCGATGGTTCCCGAGGCAACTATAACTCAGGTCTCCGCCCAAGGCGTGCGTCGCATGTGCCTCCCCTTGGAAGCACAACACAGCAGCCATGGCCACGGCAAGATTGCGCAGCAGCGCGAGAAGGGGGCGTTTTGCACTGTTCCATTTCAGTGCGATAATGCCGAGGTCGCGTCGATGTCCTGTCATGGGCCTCCGTGTTGTTCCGTAGCCTGATGCCAGTAATATCTGTAGCACCATTGCTGCGGACCTAGGTGGGTCATCGTGTGCGGAATGGAGCCGTTGTTGGCGACCATTCCCGAACACTCCAACACGGCGATCTTCTGCAGCTACCGGTCAAACATAGCCGCCACTATTCCTTCGTGAGGGCCAAGTAGTACCGTACTTGTTAACAAATATTTGTTTGCCCGACACCGGGCTTGTGCCGACGAAAACCCCTCCTCCAGTATTGGACCCATAGGCGATACTCTTCGACGGTCCTTTCTCAGGTCAGTGGCCGTTCGACCCAGCCAACTCGATCCGTCGTTGCCAGTCAGAAAAGTGGTCCGCGCCCAATACTCCTTTTATCTCATTGAGTCGGGATGCACACAGCTTCTGCAAGCGCGCCTCTTTTTCAGCATCCGTTCTTGCACTCGCAGCAACGTGTTGGCGTTCGGTATCATAATCCTCCTCGATCACATGAAGCCGCTTGACCTGGTCCTGATCGATATGCCAGATGAGGAAGAGGCTGTCAGGCACCACTTCCCAGCCGGAAATGTGGGTGGTGTTTTGAGCACGCACCGCTGCAGGGGTCAAAACAAATAGTAGGAATACGAGGGAGCAAGTGCGTAGCATGGATCCAAGTTACTTGTCGGGAAGGATCAGCCGACCCCAACTTGGATCAAGCTATTCAATAAGCTGACTCTAAAGCCCAGCCAGCACAGCCCCGGGATCCTTTCCGCCCAGCACCATCTTGGCGGGATCTTCCAGCATCTCCTTCACCTTGAAGAGAAAGCTCACGCTCTCCTTTCCGTCGATCACGCGGTGGTCGTAGCTCAGCGCCACATACATCACCGGGCGGATCACCACTTGGCCATTCACGGCAACAGGGCGCTCCACAATGTTGTGCATGCCGAGGATGGCACTCTGCGGTGGATTGATGATCGGCGTGCTGAGCATGCTGCCGAAGACACCGCCGTTGGTGATGGTGAAGGTGCCGCCTGTCATCTCCGCAAGGCTCAACTTGCCATCGCGTGCCTTGATCGCAAGTTCTTTGATCGCTGCTTCGATCTCGGCCAAGCTCATTTGCTCGGCGTTCCGGATAACAGGTACCATCAGTCCCTTGGGCGAGCTCACCGCGACGCCTATGTCCGCGTAGTTGAAACTTACGATCTCCTCGCCATCCAACTGTGCATTCACATTGGGGAAAAGCCGCAGTGCCTCAGTGACGGCCTTCGTGAAGAACGACATGAAGCCGAGGCCTACGCCGTACTTCTCCTTGAACTTGTCCTTATACTGATTCCGCACGGCCATCACCGCGCTCATATCCACCTCATTGAATGTGGTGAGCATGGCCGTCTCGTTCTTCACGCTGACCAAGCGTTCGCCCACCTTCTTGCGTAGCGTGCTCATCTTGGCACGGTTGCTTTCGCGACCTCCACCCCAGCCGTTCATCAACGTAGGCGCGGATATGCCTCCGGCGATATAGGCGTCGACATCACCACGTGTGATGCGTCCGTTGGGCCCGGTGCCTTTCACCTTGTCACTCGCGATGCCTTTTTCCGCCATAACGGCCTTAGCGACCGGCGTAGCGTGGGCGGCGGTCTCTGTAGCAGCTGGACCAGATGGGTCGACGCTACGGGTTCCGGCATCCTTCGTCGGCACCTTTTCTTCATTTACCTCCTTTTTCTCCTCCTTCTCCTCCTTCATCTCCTCCTTGGCAGGTTTCACGCTCGTATCGATCTTCGCTACCACATCGCCCACGTTCACCGTTTCGTCGGCCTTGGCGAGTAGACTGATCTTGCCGCCTTCCTCCGCACTCAGCTCCAAGGTCGCCTTGTCGCTGTCGATCTCCGCTATCACCTGGTCCTTCTTCACCACATCGCCATCAGCCACCAACCACTGGGCTATGCGTACCTCACTGATGCTTTCGCCGGGACTGGGGACCTTGACTTCGATGTTTGCCATGAATGCTGATGATCGGTAGCTGGTGACTGTGACTGTGATTCGTGATTCGCCTATGGCGCGCAACGCCTAACAACTGACACTACTGAACGGACAACTGGTCCACATCACGAACGCACTTTGGCCGTTTTCTTTTTCGATGGCTGCGCAGTGGAACGAGCGGTAAAAGCTTCTTCAATGATCCGCTTCTGCTGCACTGCGCTCCGCACGCCGCTGCCAGTTGCTGGGGCTCCGCTGGCCGGGCGGGAGATGTGATGCAGCGCTTCGACCGACGGAGCGCCAGGAACTGAAGGCAAATGCCGGAACATATAGGGCCACGCGCCCATGTTCTCTGGTTCTTCCTGCACCCAACGCACTTGCTCCGCATGGGCGTAACGCGCAAAGATCTTCGTCAACTGGGGCACGGGCAACGGATTCAGCTGCTCGATGCGCACGATCGCCACGTCCTCTACGGCCAATTCCTCCTTCCGCTCCAGAAGCTCATAGTATAGCTTGCCTTGGCAGAGGATCAAGGTCTTCACCTTCTTCGGATCCGCGACGGCATCGTCATACACCTCTTGGAAGCTGCCATTGGCCAACTCATCCATTGTGCTCACACACTTCGGATGGCGAAGCAGGCTCTTTGGCGTGAAGACCACCAACGGCTTGCGGAATTTCCAAGCGAGTTGGCGCCGCAGCAAATGGAAGAAGTTCGCCGGTGTCGTTGGATTCGCAAGGATCATGTTCGCGTCCGCGCACTGTTGCAGAAAACGCTCCATTCGCGCGCTGCTATGTTCCGCACCTTGACCTTCATAGCCGTGTGGCAAAAGCATCACAAGGCCGTTCATCGCGTTCCACTTCTCCTCGGCCGCGCTGATGTATTGGTCGATGATGATCTGGGCGCCGTTCACGAAATCGCCGAACTGCGCTTCCCATAGTGTAAGACCCGCAGGTGTCGCGAAGCCATAGCCGTATTCATAGCCCAGGACCGCGTATTCGTTCAGTGGCGAATTGTAGATCTGCAGCAATGCTTGGCCTTCCTGCAGGTGCTTCAGGTGGATGTATTCCTCCTCGCTGTCCTCCACCTTCACCACAGCGTGGCGATGGCTGAACGTGCCGCGTTCCACGTCCTGCCCGGTGAGTCGCACACTGTGCCCTTCGCAGAGCAAGGAACCGTATGCGAGCAGTTCACCCATGCTCCAGTCAAGCCGGTCCTCCTTCACCATCGTGGCCCGTTCGTGCAGGATGCGTTCCAACTTGTTGAAGAACTTCTTCCCGGCGGGAACCTCCGCCAGCTTGGCTGCGATAACCAGCAGCAATTCCTTCTTCACGCCGGTCTCCGGGGAACGTTCAAGGTCCGCATCGGAGGCGCGTTGGTAGCCCATCCACCGACCAGCGAGAAAGGAGGTGACGACCGCTTTGGACAACTCCTTCGATTCGGTAAGGCGCTCTTGTAGCATGGTGTTGAAGCGCTCTTCCATCTCCTCCGCCAAGCTGGCCTCAATGGCGCCACTGGCCTGTAGTTTTTCACTGTAAATGGTGCGCGGGTCCTTGTGCGCGGCGATGGCCTTGTATAGGATCGGCTGGGTGAATTTCGGCTCGTCACCCTCGTTGTGCCCATGCCTGCGGTAGCCCAACAGGTCGATAAAGACATCGCTATGGAACTCCTGTCGGAAATCGAGCGCAAGCTTCATCACATGGCAGACCGCCTCCGCGTCATCGTCGTTCACGTGAAATACCGGGCATTGCGTGACCTTGGCCACGTCCGTGCAGTACGTGCTACTGCGCCCATCAATGTAGTTGGTGGTGAAACCCACTTGATTGTTCACCACGATATGCATCGTTCCGCCGGTGCTGTACGGCTTCAGCCGCGCCATCTGGATCAATTCATACACAACACCTTGGCCGGCGATGGCGGCATCGCCGTGAATGATGACCGGGCACAAGGTGTCGGGCTTGAAGTCGTGGTCCTTCTCGATCAGCGCCCGTGAGATGCCTTGCATCACCGGCCCCACACTTTCCAAGTGGCTCGGATTGGGCGAAAGGATCAAGTTGACACCTTTGCCTGCGTTGGTGACGATCGCACTGTTGAAGCCCATGTGGTACTTCACGTCGCCTTCCACGAAACTGTCGGCGAAGTCGCGTCCTTCAAAGTCCGCGAAGATGGAATCGTAGGTCTTATTGAAGGTGTTGGCCAATACGTTCAGGCGGCCGCGGTGGGCCATGCCGATCACCACTTCCTTAATGCCATGCGCTTCGGAGCCATGTTCGATCACCATGTCCAGCGCGGGGATCAGCGTTTCACCCCCTTCCAGACTAAAGCGCTTCTGGCCGATAAACTTCTTGCCGAGGAAGCGTTCGAAGACCACAGCCTGATCCAATTTGCGCAGGATCTCCTTCTTCTCATCCAAGGAGAACGACGGCGTGTTCTGGTCCTTCTCCATCCGTTCCTGCAGCCACTGCACGCGGTCGACCCGTCGGATGTGCTTGTACTCCACGCCGATGCTCTGGCAATAGGTGGTCTTCAAGTGGTCGAGGATCGTTGCCAATGTGGCCTTGCCGATCCCCAGTTCGGAACCCGCATCGAAGGATGTGCCCAGATCAGCATCGGAAAGCCCGAAGTTCGACAGGTCCAGCGTGGGCGTGTAGGTGCGCCGCTCGCGTACAGGATTGGTGCGCGTAAAAAGATGGCCCCGTTCGCGATAGGCATTGATCAAGGAGATCACCTTGAACTCCTTCGCCACCACCTCATTGCTCGGACCGCAATCCGAATTCGCGGGGGACACTCCGGGCAGTTCGGAGTAGCTGGTACGAGCAAGGTCAAAGCCCTCGAAGAAACGCGCCCAGTCCGAAGAAACGGAGGAGGGGTCCTTTTTGTACTGCTGATAGATGCCATCCAGTGCCGCTGGATCGACGTTGCTGAGGTAGGTGTTTTTGTCCATTACTGGGCGAAAGGCCCCGGTGCTATCGGGGCGTGCTGCAAAGGTAGACACGGTTCCCCGCCTCGATACGATGGATCGTCGCCCGGGTTCAGACAAGGATCTCCTTCAGATGGTCAGCCCAGCCCAGCGAAGCGCTTCCGGCTGAGCACCTTCTGCAGGCAACGCAATACAATAGCCCCTGCCAATCCGTGCATGCCGCCAGCCGCCGTGGCCGAACGCATTTGATGCTCAGTGAGGTCCACGCGATTCACCACAAGTCCGAACGCATGCGCGCCTTGTCGCTCCCTTTCCTCGATCGTGATCAACACCTGAGCACGCAATTCCTCAAAGGCATCGGGGCCGGTCTTCGGAATATGCAGATCCTCCTCGCGCAGGTCCTTACGCAATTGCTGCACGGTCTCGAGCAGTACAATGGCCTCATCCAACCGCTTACGCAGACCCCATGCGCCTGGATCCCCTGCACCCTTTTTTGACAATTCACCGTTCATCCCGACAGCCCATTCAACAAAGGTGCGAAGAGGTTGGCACTAATTTCGCCGTCGCCGGTCCGATCATTGAACCCTCTCATATGTCAACCCGATGGTTGACACTACACTAGCTCATGCGCAACACCCTCCTTCTTGCCGCCGTCGCTATTGCTTCCGCCGCTAGCGCCCAGTATGGCACATTCGATAAAAAGGCCGTAACCGCCGCCAAGGCCAGCACCACGATGATCGTGCAGGACGACGGTAACCCGACCTACAACAGGGCGATGCTGAACGCCGCGAAGGCCAACTGGAAATTCACTTCGGACCCGGACTTCAGCATGGTCATCACCGATCTGGCCAAAACGCCGCTCGATCCCACGAAGACCTACCTGATGAAGCTGCGCAAGAGCGATCCGGAGAAGCACGATGCTACATTCCTTGCGCTGGTCCAGGGCTGGAAAATGAAGAAAGGAGAGACGCTGAAAGTGGAGGATAACGCGGTGACGAACGTGCCTTCGGAACAGGAGTTGGCCTCCATCATGATCGATCCCAAGATGCTTTCCGGAGATGGTGGCGCAATGCTGAACATCTATGTGAAGACCCTGCAGGATTATCTGAAACAGGTGGATGCAGGCACGATCAAGGACAAGGCCACGGCGGATCGGCTCTATGCCAGCCGCAACCGCTTGGTGAAGGATATGGAACTCTGGGTGGCGAAGGAGCAGTTGGACAAGAGCCTGCCGAACCTCGCATCCATCAAGGAGACGTACACGCATGAGGTGAAGCTGATGGACTACGCGGGAGAAATGGCGGCCGCAACGAAAGGCCAGACGAACGTGGCCATCGCCGACGTGGTGATCACCGGGGACTACAAAACGAAGTGGTGCTTCCGTCGCGTCTTCAACGCAGCAACGGGTGAACTGATGTACCAGCGCGATGAGGCCGCACTTTTCGACAAGAAGATGGGCTTCATCAAGGATGACTTCCGGATCTTGGAGCAGTCCCGTTAGTCGGCCGTGTCGGTCGACCACTCTGGTCGACCGAAGAACGTGGTTGGCAAAGGACCCGAACAAGGATAGGGTGGACTGGACTTATACCGTGCAGCGTTAATTGCCGCGGCGCTATCGCATGGTCGAGGCCTATAAAAAGGATGGACCATATTCGTGGTCCATCCCCGTTTCCCATACATGCGCCTGCGGACCACTATCGCCATCCTTCTGTTTTTTGCGCTGCAGGCCAACGCGCAGCAGTTGCCCTATGATATGCGCGTGGCGGGTGATCGCTACAACAACCTCTGCAGTGCCTGCATTTCCGCGATGCAGAACAGGCCGAAGGAGGTGCAGTTCGGGCTGAACGCGGATGCGAATGGCGATGTCTGGTTCGTGATCACCAACAAGGACTTCTTCAATAAGCTCTTCACGGGTCCGGGCGACGGCATTTCCGTGGATGTGATCCCGCGTTCGCTTTATGCTTGCATGAAGCCACCCGTGAACGCCCCTTATTTCAAGGGCACAGCCTTGGAACCCGTGTATCTGGCCGAGCTGAAAAAGTCCATGCGCATCCTTGATGACGGTTCAGTGGTGATCAGGGCCGGGCACGTTCCGGATGACTTGCGCAACCAGTCCTTCGAGCTCGCCTTGGTGATCTTGAAGGACAAGTATTTCTGCTTCTACAATTCCTTCTACAACCTGAGGAGCTATCGCTGGGACCTTTTGGACATGGGGCTGTACCTCGACTCGCTTACCTACCACGATCCTTCGGACACGGCGGTGAACATCTTGCGCAGCGACAAGGTGATGCGCTTCACGATCCCCTTTTCCAAGAACAGATCGGAGTACTCCGCGAAGGACCTTGCGCCGTTGCGTGATTCCTTGCGGCTCACTGATTTCACTATTACCGCCATCGACATACAAGCCTACTCCAGCGTGGAAGGCACCGAGGCGCACAACATCGAATTGCAGAAGCAACGCGCGGCCAGCATCCTCCGTGCCATGCAGAGTTATCAGAGCCCTGGGATCGCCACCACCGTGGAGGCGAATGAGAACTGGGTGGAATTCCTGAACGACATCGGGAGCTCACCGTATCCTGATCTGGCGGCGCTTTCCAAGGAAGATGTGAAGGCCCGACTGCGTGACCCTGCGGTGCGACAGCGCTTGGAACCGATGCTTGCGAAACAGCGAAAGGCCTTGGTCACCGTATACCTGCGGAAGAACAGTATCTTCTACAATACGGACACGACCGAGCTGGTCATTGATCTCCGGAAGGCGTTGGAGGATGGAAATGCGGAGCGAGCCGCAGAGGTGCAGCGTGCGATGTTCCGCCGTATCGCGGATCACACCGCACCTCCCAGCTTACTCGACCGCGTGGAGATCCCTCGCAAAAAGGAATTCCTGCTCTTGCTGGATCAACATGCCAGTCTCCACTACTTCCTCGATCCCACGACGGCGCTCGTCAGCTATCACGAATTGGAGGCCTTGAACACCGCATTCCCGAATGATCCTCATCTGCGCTACAACTTGGTCGCTTTGAAATTCCGTGTGTGGAAGGATGGTTCTGTTCCCGTTAATGCGGACAACTTCCTGCGTGAGATCAATGCGTTGGATCACCTCGGCATACCGGAACCGCTAGGGCGGCGCATGCTGTTGAATTACCACATCATCCTAGCGGATCAGCACATGCGTGCAGGTTGCTACGCGCAAAAGGATGAGGACCTCGCGTTCGTGGAATCGAACTATCCGCGGCTCGCACTCACCGACAAGGACCTGTTGAGCCTGGCCCAATACTTCTCGTCCTATGGTGATTATGCAAAGGCCCGCGCGCTGATCCAGTCGCGGCTCACGCACATCAACGTCTCCGAGGACCTGCTCTTCTACTATCTGAATCTCACGCTGACCGATGCCTCGCTCACGGCGCAGCCTGCGTATCGCAAGGTGATGCTGAACGCGATCAACAGCGATCGCCATCGCTTCTGCGACCTCTTTGAACCTTTCGGGAAGGGGATCACCTTTCAACTATTGGACGATCCTTATCTGAAGAAGACGTGGTGCGAGGAATGCCAGCATTGATGCGTGGGAAGAAAATCGCCGATTTCGCCGATAAACGCAGATAATCCATCTCTTGGATGAACCTGAAGCAGCTATTCTTGTTTGGACCATCTGAGGTAAAGAACTCATTCCATGACAACTGTACTCATCACTGGCGGTAGTGGCCTTGTCGGCAACCACCTCACGCAGCTCTTGTTGAAGGAAGGCCATACTGTGCGCCATCTCAGTCGCAGCGCGAAGCCGGATGCTCCCGTGCCCACCTTCACATGGGACATCGCCAAGGGCACCGTGGACCCACGCGCGTTGGAGCAGGTCGACCACATTGTGCATCTCAGCGGCGCCGGCATCGCGGACAAGCCGTGGACGCCGGAGCGGATGCGCGAATTGTACAGCAGTCGATCCGGCGCGGCGGATGTCCTGCGAAAAGCAGTAGCGGACAGCGGAGCGTTCCCGCGGTCATTCATCAGCGCTAGCGGGATCAACTACTACGGCGCGGTCACCACCGATCACATCTTCACGGAATACGATCCGCCTGCGAACGATACGATCGGCAAATTGACGCAAGCTTGGGAAGCAGCCGCGGACGCCTGGTCGCCTCGTTGCCGCGTTGTGAAATTGCGCACAGCGATCGTGCTGGCACGCGAAGGAGGCGCTTTGCCAAAGCTTGCAGCGCCTGCACGCTGGGGTCTGGCTTCTCCACTCGGTTCCGGCAGGCAATGGATGCCTTGGGTACATATCGAGGACCTCGCACACGCTTACCTCCATGTTATCCAACACACGGACATGCAAGGCGCCTACAACATTGCTGCGCCGCAGGCCGTGCAAAACCACGACTTCATGCACGAGGTGGCGCGTGCACTGCACCGGCCGTTCTTCCTTCCTGCCGTCCCACGCTTTATGCTGCGCATCCTGTTGGGCGAGATCAGTGTGATACTCTTGGAAGGATCTCGCGCATCGAATGACCAGTTGATGAAGACCGGTTTTGAATTCCGGCATTCGAATTTGTCATCCTCGTTGAGCGGACTTCTTCAATAGCTCCGCGCCATCAACTGCGCAGACAACCCACGCAGCGCCTCCTTTCCTTCCTCCGGGGCATCGATGGCCTCCAAGGCCTGCGCTGCTTTCATCTCTTCATCACGCACCGCTCGTTCCGCTTCTTTGCGAAGACCCAATTCCTCCAGCACCTTCAACATGCGGGGCACATCGCGTTCTTCGGATGGCTTGCTCAATTCCTCCTGAAGCTCATTGCGCTTATTGGCCGCGCTGAGTTCGATCCCACGGATCAACAAGAAGGTCTTCTTCCCTGCCCGCAGATCGCCGCCCTGTTTCTTGCCGGTCTGGTTGGGATCGCCGAAAGCATCCAGCAGATCGTCGCGCAATTGGAAGGCAAGCCCGATGTGCTCGCCGAACGCGCCGATGCGATCACTGTCCTCAACTGATGCACCGGCGATGGTCGCTCCAATGCGCAGGGAACAGGCCAGCAGCACAGCGGTCTTCAACCGGATCATGGACCGGTATTCATCGGTGGTCACGTTATCACGTTGCTCGAAGTCCATGTCGAGCTGCTGGCCTTCGCACACTTCAAGTGCGTAGCGATTGAAGATCGCGGCTACATCCGGCCGCTTCGCCATCAGTTGATATGCCTTTACGAACATGGCGTCACCACTGAGGATCGCGGTGTTCACATTCCACTTTTCATGCACGGTGGTCTGGCCTCTTCGCAAGGGCGCGGCGTCCATGATGTCGTCGTGCATCAGCGTGAAGTTGTGGAAGAGCTCGATGCCCAACGCTTCGTCCAGCGCATCCTCCGCACGACCGCCGAAGAGTTCGCAGGCCATAAGCACCATGGCCGGGCGGACGCGCTTTGCAGGCAGCTCCATGAGGTAGGCCATCGGCGCATAGAGGCCACCCGGCGGCAGCGATGTGGTCCATTGCGCCAAATGCGCATCGAGCAAAGAACGCAGACGTTCCATTTTCACGACGCCAACAACTTCAACAGGTATTCGCCATAGCCGCTCTTCACCAAGGGAGTCGCCACAGCCTTCAATTGCGTCGCATCGATCCAGCCTTTCTTGTAGGCCACTTCTTCAATGCAACCGATGCGCAGTCCTTGCCTTTCCTCGATCACCTGCACGAATTGACCGGCCTGCATCAACGATGCGAAGGTGCCGGTGTCGAGCCACGCGGTGCCACGATCCAGGATCTCGACCTTCAGTTTTCCGCGCTTCAGGTATTCCTTGTTCACATCGGTGATCTCGTATTCGCCGCGTGCACTGGGCTTCAACATCGCTGCCACTTCCACCACGCTATTGTCGTAGAAGTAGAGGCCCGGCACCGCGAAATTGCTGCGCGGCTTGGTGGGTTTCTCCTCGATGCTGATCGCGACATTATCCGCGTCGAACTCCACCACACCGTAGCGCTCCGGGTCACTGACGTGGTAGGCGAAGACGAGGCCGCCATCCAGTTCGGTGTTCGCACCCAGCTTCCGCCCAAGGCCAGCACCATAGAAGATGTTGTCGCCAAGGACCAAGGCGACGGAGTCCTTCCCGATGAAATCCCGACCGATGACGAACGCTTGTGCCAATCCATTCGGCACCGCCTGTTCCGCATAGGAGAATTCACAGCCGAGGTTCTTCCCGTCACCAAGCAGTTTCTTGAAATGCGGCAGGTCGTGAGGGGTGCTGATGACCAGCACTTCCCGGATCCCGGCTGCCATCAACGTACTCAGCGGGTAGTAGACCATCGGCTTGTCATACACCGGCATCAGCTGCTTGCTCACGGCGAGGGTGAGTGGGTGCAAGCGAGTGCCACTTCCGCCGGCGAGGATGATGCCCTTCATTCGCGTTCCGCGTCTTTATCATACACGTCCTCCATCTTCAGGAAGCCCATATCGATATCGTCCTCCTCGTCCAAGGTTACGAGCAAGGGTTCCTCGAAGGCCTTGGACATGATGCGCCTGTTCAGGGAGAGCACCAGTGATGGCAACACCAGCAAATTGGTGAGCATGGCCGTGAGCAGGGTCGCAGTGGTGAGGAGGCCCAATGCCTGGATACCTCCGAAGCGGGAAAAGGCGAACATGCTGAAGCCCGCGAACAGGATGATGCTGGTATAGATGATACCCACGCTCACTTCGCGCACGGAATTGTCCACGGCCTTTGCCAGGTCGCCTCCTGTAAGTTTCACCTCCAAGCGGTAGCGGGCCAAGAAATGGATCGCATTGTCCACCGCAATGCCCAAGGCGATACCGAATACCAGCATGGTACTTGGCTTGATATCGATCTTCAAGTATCCCATGATGCCTGCGGTGACGAGCAGCGGGATCAAGTTGGGGATCAGCGCCACGATGAGGATGCGGAGCGAGTTGAAGAGTAATGCCATCAGTACGACGATGATCATGATGGCCCAGAAGAGACTGGTGATCAGATTGCTGACGAGATAGCTGCTACCCTTGAGAAAGACCACGCTGGTGCCGGTGAAGACGACATTATATCGGTCAACAGGGAAGATACTGTCGGTCTGTGCGCGCAGCTTGGTGAGGATCTTATCCATGCGCGAAGTGCCCACATCGGCCATCTGCACCGTGATCCGCGTGGTCCTGCGTGTGCTGTCGATAAAGGCCTTGCCCATGGTGGCATTGCCCTTCCCGTTGTTCGCGCCGATGTGCTCCAGATAGGGAAGCATGAAGCGTTGATCGGTACCGCTGAGTAATCCGTAGCGATCGGGATCCCCACCGTAAAAGGCCTGCCTCGTGAATTTCACCGCATCCACCACACTCAGGGCCCGGCTGAATTCGGGATAGGTGGCGAGGGTATCCGTGAGCTTATCGATGCGCTTCATCGTGGCACTGGTGAGCACACCACCCTTCTTCTTGGTATCGACAATGATCTCCAGCGGCATCACACCGTGGAAGTTCCGCTCGAAGAAGTGCAGGTCGGTGATCACCGGGTTGTCCGCCGGAAGGTCGTCGACGATGCGGCTTTCATCCTTCAGTTTGGTCATGCCAAAGCAGGCGACCACGGTAACGCAGAAGGTGATGATGTAGATGGCGGTGCGATGGTCCTTGGATAACATCACGATGGTCTCCACCGCGCGGTCCAACCAATGGCGATCGAGGTGGCTGAGATGCCGCTTCTTGGGCACAGGCATGTAGCTGAAGATGATCGGCACCAGCAGAAGTCCGAATACCCAGAGCACCATGATGCCAATGGTCGCGATAAGCCCGAATTGCTTCAGTGCATCGCTGTAGGTGACACAGAAAGTGGCGAAGCCCGCAGCGGTAGTGGCATTGGTCATGAAGCTGGCCGCCCCCACCCTGCTGATCATCCGCTGCAATGCCTTCGCCTTGTTGCCGTGGTGGACATATTCGTGGTGGTACGCGTTCACCAAGAACACGCAATTGGGCACGCCCACCACGATCACGAGCGGGGCGATCACGGATTGTAGTACCGTGACGCCGAAGCCCAGCAGGGCCATGCAACCGAAGGCCCACACCACACTCATCAGCACTACGCCGAGGCAGATCAACATCACACGCCACGACTTGAAGAAAAGCAGCAGAAGCAGCGCGCAGATGGCGAGGCTCATCAGCATGAAGCGCGGCATGTCGCCTTTAATGAGTTGCGTGACCCTTACGCGCACCCATGGTAGTCCGCTCTCATGCACCGGCAGTCCGGTGTTGGCGGCAAATTCGTTGACCCGCTTCTCGAGGTCATCGATCACTTTCACCCGGGCATCGGTGTCGAAGAGCTTCGCATTGACGAAGACCATCATCAGGCTGGTCTTCGTGCTGTCGTTATAGAGCAGGCCTTTATAGAAGGGAAGGTCTTCGATGCGCTTCTTCAGCGAATCCATCTGGGGTTGTGTCTCCGGCAGCGCGGTCATCACCGGGCGCAGGTCGAATTTCTGCAAACTGTCGTTGCGCACCAAGTTGAACAGGTTCGCCTCGCTGAACACGCTGTCGATGCCAGTAATCGCGTGGAGGTCCATCCCCAACTCGTACCACTGCTTGAACTTGGCAGGCGTATAGAGGTCGCTGCCCTGCGTCGCGATCACGATCACGTTACCATCAGCGCTGAATGTCGATAGGAAATGCTCGTACTCTCCGTATGCCGGATCGGACTTGGGCAACAGTCCGCCGTGCTGGTAGTTCATCTGCACCTTGGTGGCCTCGAAGCCCATGAAGGCCGTGAGGAGGCCGATCACCACCAGGATGCCAATACGATTGCGCAATACACGACCAGCCAACCAAGCCCACATCCACGTTCCCTGAAGCCACGACTGGTGCCGGGCAGAGGCGGGCAAAGGTGGTAAAAAGAGGGAGGCAAATTGTACCACGAAGAACGCGAAGGATCAAATAGGACCACCGCCTGATCCGACCACCGTTCTTTGCGCCCTTAGTGTCGTTCGTGGTGTTCTTCCTTCTCAGAACGCATACCCCGCCGTCAGCTTCGCAACAAAGTTTTCTCCCTGATCGGGGAAAGCATACGGGCCGTAGCGGTAATAGAGTCCCACGCCGAAGCTGGAGAAGCCGAACTTCAGCAGATTGTCCACCATCACGCCACTCTCATAGAACCCTTTCCGCAAGGGGGTGAAGGCCAGGCCCTCGTGGTTCTCAGGATGCGAGAGGTCGCCGAAGGCCACACTGGTCACTATGGCCGGCCGAGGCCGGAAATGCTTGGTGCGAACGAGCAGCGCGCCAAAGCTGTGCTTCAGGTGGAAACTGACGTAGCGGTCCGCAAGGAATTCGTCCGGATACATGGTCTCGAATGCATTGCTGCCTGCGACGGGGAAGCGCCTACTATAGATCCCGCGCATGTTATAGAGGAACGGCATGGGCGACTCCGCATCGGCCACGCCGCCCATCAACTGTAAGAAAAGGTCGCCGAGCAGTCGGATCTTGAACGTCTTCTCCACCATGGCGTCCACGCGCCACGTGTCCCACTCGCCACCCCAAAGGCCTTTTACTGCGTGCATCGCATGCACATACACCACCGGGAATTTAGTGCCCAGCGAGATCTCGCGGTCCGGAAGACGCGCCAGTCGCTCGTGGAAGGCCCAGCGCATGTCCAACGTCACAGCGCCGGTGAGGAAATCATTGCGCAGAAGCGTGACGCCATCACTCTCCGGTTCCACATATTCGTAGCCGATGTCATTGACACGCAAGGCGCGTTCAGTACCGACCCAGAACTTGAGGGAACTGCCAACGCGGAACATCAGCGTCGCCGCATAACGCTCGATGCGATCCATGCGGTCCATGAAGAACAAGCGGTAGCTGTCCGAACCGAAGGTCTTGCCGGTCCCTTGAAAGGACACGCCGCCGGTCTCGCTCACATCGTTCTGATAACTGAGATCCAGATCGATGTCACGACCATAGAACGGCTTGATCAACAGGTCGCCGCCGTACTTCCAGTTCTTGTCCTCGAAGCCATAGGCGAAGTATCCGCCGACCGAAGCGTATTTCGTCACCTTATCATTGGTGGCAAGCCCGGCACCAAGTCGGAAGCCCTCATAGTCGTTGAAGGCGATGATGCGCTCCAGCAACAGGTCCACCGGGCCAATGGGCAGCTTACCCGTGGTGAGTGCGGAGAAGAACTTCAGCTTGCGGTCAAAGTGTTCCTTCTCGCCGAGGCTGTCCATCATCACATAGGTGCGGAGATCCTTGACGCCGAGAGAATCCGCACGCAGACCTTCCCAGTAGGCATCGTCCTTGCGCATACTCAGCTTGTCCATCACCAACTCCGGTCCGCGCACTTCCTTCCGCGCGACGTCCACGTCCAGTTCGATGTTCTTCAGGTAGGTCTTCCCTTCGCCGTAGACGGACAGACCATTGATGCTCACATTGCCGAGGTAGATGAAGGTGTTGAGCTGCACAGGGAACCAGGCCGAATCACCGTCCGCCGCCGGGAGCCGCTGGTGCTGCTGCTGAAAGCGGATGCTGGTGCCTTTCCGATCGATCGGCTCGGCAGTAACGTTCTGCACTGCGTATCCGTTCGTGTTGATGTAAAGCAGCCCTTTCAGCCCATCGAACTTGGTCTTTCTGCGCGGCCGGTAGCTGATCACGAAGACGCTGTCCTTTCCTTGGTAAAGCGTATCCTCCAACTGGAAATAGTACTTGCTTGTGCTGGACGGACCGATGGGGCCGAGGTAGCTCTTCTGGCCGATATCGATCTGCGCCGAATAGATGCTGAAGGTCTTGGTCTGCGCCACCAGTGCCAAGAACGAAGGGTCCTTCAGGCCGCTCACGCGCATGGCGAGCACGGTCTCCTTCTCCGCAGCTGGCGGAATAAAACTCTTCTTGGTAGCGCTTTCGATGAGGAAAAGGTGCTGGTGTTTGAGCAGGTCGAGAAGCTCTTTCGTACTATCGACGTGAGCCGTGTCCGCCAGACTGGTATCGCTCGAGACTGCCGCGCTACTGGCCATGGTGGTGTCCGGTTCGGCCGCGCTCGTGGTATCTCGCGATGCGATCCTCGCACTATCCGGTGCGGCATCGAAAACGGTCTTGCTGTAACTGGTGTAGCGATAGCTGCGGTAGCGCATGCCGTCGTTCTCCTTGCGATCGGCATAGACCCTGCGGATGATACGGTGCGCTGGATTCTCCGTGGGCGCGATCTCCACAGCGTGCAGTTCGGTGTTGCTCGCGGCGAGCATCACTGTAACTGGCGATCCATCGCTGATGGTCACCGTGGCGGGGTCGTAACCAACGTAGCTCACGCGAAGCGTCACCGGCAACTGCGGAACGGTGATCGTGAACCTGCCGTCGATATCCGATGTGGTGCCGATGCGCGTGCCCTCAATGGCGAAGGGAACGAACGCGAGTGGATCGTGTGTGGCCGAATCCAGCACCCGTCCCGTGACCACATGCTGTGCGGAAACATTCAATACCCCAAGGAAGGCGATACAGAGTAGGAATATCCGCATACGTGGTTTTTCATAGGACGTGGAACTCCGGGAAAAGTAACAGCGTTCTTCGTTGTCGGTTCTCAGTTGTCCCGATGACCTCGCCTGAATAGCGTTGACAGGTTTTCAGTAGTTGATTTTCACTTTGT